>JABDEF010000005.1 GCA_013287235.1 Gammaproteobacteria bacterium | reverse complement strand
GGGCACGCTCACGGGCACGATTGGGTCAGTGGTGGCCGCTGAATAGATACAATAAATGATTAATAAATAGACGAAAACACATGTTTCCTCTATAATTCGTTCAATATACGAGGAAAAATGTGATGATAGGCCATGAAAATAAAGAGATTTCTCAAGAAGAGGTCACCAAAATTTTAGAAGAAGCGGTGGATTATGCTGCCTCTTGTGTGCAGCTTGGGTGTACGCAGTTTGCAAAATTAGAAGAACATGTTGAAGAAAAACAGATACTTATTTCTGACACATTAAATTTTTTTCGAAATAAAAAGAATCCTTCATCAGCATTATTACGAATCGACCCTAATATCATTCTATATTATTCTCAAAAAATCATAGAAATGTCACGTCAATATTCTTTAGGAAATTGTGGGGAAATTGCTTGTCTCATATTTTCATATATTGCAGAGCATTATCCTAAAGTAAAAATTTCTATTGTCGACATTAAAAATGGTGATCATAGGGTAACGATGGCGAATTTGCCAAAAACTTATAATTTCCGTGACACAGAAACCTTAGAAAACGCGATGGTTTGTGATGGTTGGAATGCCTGGGCTTCCATACATAAAATGTATATATTACCAAAAAATTTATTTCACTATAATCGAAAATATATTTGGATCCCAAAAGAAAATCCTGAAAAGTCCGAACTTTATTATTGTCATGAAGGTAAACTTGAAATTGTATCTATTCTTAATAAAAAGCAATTAAAAAAAGATCTGGATCTCCTTTTTACAGGAAGAGACAAAGAACTTTTACATCCCAACATTATTCGTAAATTGATTACAGGAAATGGCGGTCATCGACCGATAGGAATTATATATCCTGCAAGAGAATATAAAAAATTACTTAAAAACTACTGCCAGTCTCGGGATGGGCATCATTGCGAAGACTTAAAAGACCATCATATTCTTGAAGAATGCGGGAGTTCTGATTTATTGCATGATAAAAATTATAAACAAAAAATGGTTGATATTTTTCTTGCAAAAATCGAATCACTCATTGAAATATTAGAAATATACAAAAAAGAAATACTGTCTGATGAGAAGTCCTCAATTTCTAAAGAAAAAATTAGCTTGCTCGATAAAAAAGGGGAAGAATTAAGATGCATGATCAAAGCGTCCAATTCAGAGAATTTAAGTAGCGAGAATTATTTTACGCTAAAAAAAGAATTAGAGCGTATTTTATATGAGACGTTCGATGGTATAATGCGATACGCTGCTTCTGTGGAAATGTCAGCAAAAGAAGCGACAATAAAATTCTATTATCACATTAAGCAATTAGAAAAAATTTATATAGGTAAAAAAGAAACTATCTTTTTATTGTTTATCGCTAGGATGAATCTTTTTAAAGAAACTGTTGAGCGATTTAAGTTAGAATTACTTGAAATAAAAAAACAATTGAATGAACAAGAAGCTCAAGTGATCGAAATCATTACTGAAAAGTTGAAATTTGCAAATCAGTTAATAGGCGATCTATCCCGAACGATAGAGGATTATCAAAATAAAGATGTCTCAGAAAAGAATTATTACACGTGGATGTCAGAATTTTTGGTGATATTTGAATCTCGATTGGCAGATGTTGAAAAACTAGGAAATTTTGATGAAAATGAGTTGAGTGTCTTAAAGAAATATGATTCTCAAATCAAAGACGCGCGTATCGCGTTTCGAAATCATTTGATGGAAATTACTGTAGATTTAAATGAATTCTTAGAATCGGGTAAAGTAAAACTAGAAGATAGGATTGAGGTAGATGCAGATAAAGAATATTTTCCCCGTCCGTTAAATAAAATTTAAAATATTTGCTGGACTGATCTGTACTTTCATTTTACAATAAAAAACATTTTAATCAAATATAAACGAGGAAGGAAATGTTTTCGCAAAAGTCGTCTGTTTCTGAAAATAAGCTCGATCATATAGAAAAATTAAAAGAAATTTATCGTCTGGACGAAGAAAAGAATCTTATTGGCAATTGTATTGAAGACGCTCAAAACGTTGTTCATATATTTACAGGAAAAAGTATTTTTTTCACAAAAAATGACGCATTCTCTTTTATCCCTGCTGAAGAATTATTCTTAAAAAAAGACAATATCTGCTCTCATCCGATCGTACAAGATTTATTTAGCAATAAGTCAGAACACGTTATTTTTTATGTGGAACATGATTGGAATAGGCATGTTTATGCGATTGAAAAAGAAATTTATCAAGGAAAAACTCAATATAGAATTTATCAATCTTGGATTTGTAAATTTACTTTATTGGATTGGTTAGAAGGCAGAGGGAAAACTTCTTTTACCCCTGCTGAGTTAAAAAAATTTATTCAGAATGTTATCCATCAAATCGCTGAAGATCAAAGTCCTAGCGGAATGCTTAGGTTTTTTTGTTGTCGCAAAAATAAGAAAATAGAATCAAACATAAGAATGATTAAATTGGAATTTAATAAAGAGTCTTTAGAAAAAAATTACAATTATGCAATTAAGAGCCCCCGCAAATTGTACAATTAATCCACCCGCCACCCAATGCTTGATACAATGCCGCCGTATCTGCAAATCGCGTCCCTTCTGCTTGAACACGCAAGATGAGCGCTTGGTGATATTGCTGTTCAGCAATTAACAATGCGAGAAAGTTAACGCCGCCCAAATCATATTGTTGTGTGGTTAAATCTAAATTATTTTTCGCGGCTATTTCTGCTTCTTTTTGTGCTTTTAACGTTCTAGCATCAAATTGTATGGCACGTAATGCATCGGCAACATTTTGAAAAGCCGTTAAAACGGTTTGTCGATATTGTGCAAATGCGACATCAAATGCATCGATCGCCGCTCGCCTTTGTGCAAAATAGGCGCCCCCATTAAAAAGTGTTTGCGTGAGGGTTCCGGTATAGGACCATATATAATTTGCGGGCTTAATGAGTTGAGACAATACCGTGCCTTCCCATCCTACATTGCCATTTAAAGTGAGTTGCGGTAATAAATTTGCTGTTGCGACGCCAATATTCGCACTTGCAAAATGTAATAAGGCTTCTGATGCTTGAATATCAGGCCTTTGACGTACGAGTAGCGAAGGTAAGCTCATCGGTAAATTTTGGGTCAAATGTAAATCTTTTAAATGAAGAGATGGAATATGACTTTTGCTGGGTACTTTCCCAATGAGTGTGCTCATGGCGTGTCTTTGCTGAGAAAGGTTTTTCTGTAAGGGCGGCAATGTTGCTTTTGTTTGCTCAAGAAAAGTTTCTTGTGATAAGACAGTTTCTTTGGCAATAGCACCTAGCTTAAACTGACCTTTAATAATTTTTAATTGCTTTTCGATGGCGTGAATCAATGATCGGGTTGCATCGATTTGTGATTCTAATGTTGCAATACTCACAGCGGTTGTGACGATGTTTGAGGTGAGCGTAAGGTAAGCGGCGATCAATTCATACCGTTGAAAATCCACTTGCGCTGAATAGGCTTCAATGGTTCTTCTGGAGCCACCCCAAATGTCTAATGTATAACTGGCTGCAACGGAAGCATTATAAAGATTAAATAGGTTGGAGGTATTCGTTCCAAATTGTTGTCCCCCAAAACGCTCACGCTCAGCGCTAAAGGTGCCAGTAACATCAGGGAACAATAATAATCCAATTTGTGCATTTAAATTTTCTTCTGCTTCTCGCAACGTTGCTTTGGCTGCGGCGAGATTCGGGCTGTGTGCTAAACCTTCTCGGATTAAATGATTCAGTTGGGGGGATTGGTATAATTCCCACCAGTCTTTTTGTATATTTTCCCCTAAAATAAATGCTTGAGAAGCGCCACCATGTCCTTTTGCGCTGACGGTTTTTTGGGGTAGTAACGCGCTCGTGTATTTATCTGTATGGGGACCACTGGGTGAATGAAAATTAGGTCCCACCATGCAAGCCGTGAGCGTGGTACATAACGACAAGATCGAAAAAAATCGTATAATCAAGCAGCTTCCTCAATGTCATTTGGATTCCCTCTTTCGCGGGAATGACATGCCTTATTCTAGCAATAATTTGCGTCTGTGGCGAAAAAGCATTTTTAATTCAATTCTTATTTCATTTTTAACTTGAATATGTACCCACACTTCTTATAGAATAGCGCCGTGATTGCGGGGTGGAGCAGCCTGGTAGCTCGTCGGGCTCATAACCCGAAGGTCGTTGGTTCAAATCCAGCCCCCGCTACCAAGTTAAAATGTGGAAAATAATAAAACCCCTGTCGGGGTTTTTTTGTTTTTAAACAATATAATGGGCGTGTTGCCCATTTTTTTTATCAATTATGCTATATAATATGAGAAATGTTGCGATAACATTACGTGATCGTTTAGAGTCGTTGATTCAAGCGATGGGTTATGAGTTTGTCGGCTGCGAATTGCTGAAACAAGGCCGTTATTCTGTATTGCGCATTTATGTGGATAGCGAGAAAGGGGTTACCGTTGACGATTGTTCAAAAATTAGCCACCAAGTCAGCGCAGTGCTAGATGTGGAAGATCCAATTAAGGGCCAATATTCCTTAGAGGTTTCTTCCCCCGGATTAGATAGACCCTTATTTGGCATTGCACATTACCAAAAACAGCTCGGTAATCGCATTAAGGTACGTGTATACACGCCTATCCACAACCGTCGAAACTTTGTGGGTATTTTGTTGCGTGTGGATGGAAATGATATACACCTCTTGGTAGATCATGAAGAGGTGGTGTTGCCCTTTCTTGATATAGAAAAGGCGAATGTAATAGCAGACATCCGCTAAGAGGTTGGCATTATGAATAAAGAAATCTTATTAGTCGTTGAAGCTGTTTCCAACGAAAAAGGCGTGGAAAGTGAAGTTATTTTTCAAGCCATAGAAGCGGCTTTAGAAATGGCAACAAAAAAACGCGCAGGCGAAGATATTGATGTAAAAGTCACGATCAATCGTAAAACAGGCGATTATACGACGGTGCGCCGCTTCCGTGTGATCGCTGATGAAGAAGTAGATGCAGAAGAATATGATAGCCTTACTCAAATCATACTCAGCGAAGCGAAAAAGCGTGATGCTGCTATTGAAGTAGGCGGCTACATAGAAGAACCTTTTGAATCCGTTGAATTTGGACGTATTGCGGCGCAAAAAGCGAAGCAAGTCATTGTCCAAAAAGTGTTAGAAGCGGAGCGTCAGCAGGTAGTGAATGCGTATAAAGAACGTATTGGTCAATTGGTGACCGGCGTTGTGAAGCGTGTCACACGTGAATTTGTGCTGATGGACTTAGGTAATAATGCAGAAGCGGTTTTATCACGTACGGAAATGGTTCCGCATGAAGCGATGCGGATTGGGGATCGCGTGCGAGCGCTTCTTTACGAAGTGCGAACGGATCTAAAAGGTCCGCAAATGGTGTTGAGTCGTACGCGTCCTGAAATGTTAATTGAATTATTTAAAATAGAAGTACCCGAAATTGGTGAAGAGTTAATTGAAATCAAAGCAGCCGCAAGAGATCCGGGTTCTCGCGCCAAAATTGCTGTTAAAACGAATGATGGACGCATTGATCCGATTGGTGCTTGTGTTGGGATGCGTGGTGCCCGGGTGCAGGCGGTTTCCAGTGAGTTGGGTGGTGAACGTGTCGATATCGTATTGTGGGACGATAATCCTGCGCAATTGGTGATAAATGCGATGGCACCAGCTGAAGTTGCATCCATTATGGTGGATGAAGATAGCCATACCATGGATATTGCAGTCAAAGAGGATCAATTAGCGCAAGCCATTGGTCGTAATGGGCAAAATGTACGTTTAGCCAGTGATTTAACCGGATGGAAATTGAATGTGATGACAGAGAGCCAAGCAAAGTCTAAGTCCGTTAAAGAAGCGGAAAGTATTGTACAATTCTTTAAGGATAAATTAGGTGTAGAGGAAGATATTGCACAAGTGTTGACAGAAGAAGGATTTACCACACTTGAAGAAATTGCTTATGTTCCTATTCAAGAAATGTTAGATATTGACGGTTTTGATAAAGCCCTGGTCGATTCACTGCGCGAACGTGCCAAAGCCGCATTACTCACAAAAGCCATTGCGGAAGAGCAGCAATTGGAAGGCGCAGAACCCGCGCAAGATTTACTTGAAATGGAAGGCATGAATAGACATTTAGCCTATGTGCTTGCCAATCATGGTATCATTACACGCGAAGATTTAGCCGAACAATCCGTGGATGATTTGCTTGAAATCGGTGAAATTGAATTGGATGAACAGAATGCGGCTAAATTGATTATGACAGCTCGTAAGCCATGGTTTGATGATCAAGCGTGATAAAAACGGGTGGGGAGTTTCGATGGTTAAAAATGAAATATCAGCGGTGCAAGATAAAAAAGATTCTGTCAAGGCTAAAAAAGCGGGCGTGACAGTCGTAGAATTTGCTGCGGATATTAAAATCCCGGTGGATCGTTTATTAACGCAGTTTAAAAATGCCAGTATCAAAATTAACAGTGCCGATGATATTGTTTCAGAAAAAGAGAAACAAGAGTTATTGCGATACTTGCAGCAGCATCATGGTGGTAAATCTGAAGCACAACCTGAAAAAATTATTTTGCGTCGACCGAAAAGTAGCGAAATAAAAGTGGGTGAGAAAAAAACGGTTCATATTCAAGTTCGCAAAAAACGCACTTTTATCAAGCGTCCGTTAATAGAGGAAGAAGCACCGCAAAAAACGAAGATTATAGAAAGCGCGCAATCACCTGTTGTTCAACCTGAGATGACAGAAATCACGGAAGTGAAGGAACCAGAGACACCGAAAGCGGTACCTCTAGTAGAAGTGGTTTCGGGAGATGTGCCAACACAAGTTGTCGAAGTTTCATCAGAAATTTCAGCGGAGACAGTTGTTGTTGAACAACCCTCTCAATTGGTGGAAGAGAAAAAGGTTGAAAAACCCAAAGGAAAAGGGAAAAAAGAAAAAAGTGCTGTCTTTCCATCAGAAGGAGAAGAAGGGGAAGGCGATCGTCAAAAGAAAAAAAGAAAAAGTGGTCGTGCGGGTCACCGTGAAGATGCGCATAAATATGATTCTCTTTTAGGTAAACGGGGGAATTTGGGTATTGCCTTACGGAGTGATGAAGAAGATAGAGAATCACATCGCCGTACACGACGAGCAAAAGCGGCGAAAAAAGCGATTCAACAGGTACAAATTCAAGCTTTTACAAAACCCACTGTTCCGATTATTCATGAAGTTGCGCTTCCAGAATCGATTACCGTGGCTGATTTAGCACAGAAAATGTCTGTCAAGGCCGCGGAAGTGATTAAAATTATGATGAAAATGGGCGCGATTGTGACCATCAATCAAGTGATTGATCAAGAAACAGCAGCACTTCTCGTAGAAGAAATGGGTCACAAGGTGAAACTCGTCAGTGCATACGCGATAGAAGAATCATTGACCAAAGATACAGAGTTACATGGAGACGCATTACCCCGTGCGCCGGTTGTGACCATTATGGGTCATGTGGATCATGGAAAAACCTCTCTTTTAGATTATATTCGTCGTACGAAAGTGACAGCAGATGAAGCAGGCGGAATTACACAGCATATTGGGGCTTATCATGTGGTGACGGAAAAAGGTGTCATTACCTTTTTAGATACCCCAGGTCATGCGGCTTTTACGGCGATGCGTGCACGTGGCGCAAAATTAACGGATATCGTGGTGCTCGTAGTTGCAGCGGATGATGGCGTGATGCCGCAAACGGTTGAAGCTATTAACCACGCGAAAGCGGCGAATGTGCCCATTGTGGTTGCGATCAATAAAATTGATAAACCCGAGGCGGATATCGATCGGGTCAAAAATGAATTAGCAAAACATAATTTAATTCCCGAAGATTGGGGTGGCGAAACCATTTTTATGCCTATTTCTGCAAAAAAAGGTACAGGTGTCGATCAATTATTAGATTCCATCTTAGTACAAGCAGAAGTATTGGAACTGAAGTCGATCATAGATGCGCCTGCAAAAGGGGTTGTGATTGAATCACGTTTGGATAAGGGGCGAGGGGCTGTTGCTAGTCTTTTAGTCCAGCAAGGCACCTTATACAAAGGAGATTTAATTTTAGCGGGGTTTGAACATGGCCGTGTGCGTGCAATGTATGATGAAAAAGGTATCTTAGTAGAGAGAGCAGGGCCTTCTATTCCCGTGGAAATCTTAGGATTATCCGGCACACCGAATGCAGGTGACGAATTTGTCGTAGTGAATGATGAAAGACGTGCACGGGAAGTGGCACTTTTCCGTCAAGGAAAGTTTCGTGAAATCAAATTGGCACGTCAAAATGCCGCAAAACTTGAAAATATTCTACAGCGTATGGGAGATGAGCAAACCGAGCGTACATTGAACGTTGTTTTAAAAGCCGATGTGCAAGGGTCTGCTGAAGCGCTTTCGCAAGCCTTATCAGAAATTTCTGCACCAAACGTCAAGGTAAAAATTATCGCAAGTGGTGTGGGTGGTATTAATGAAACCGACGTGAATTTGGCCGTTGCATCTCATGCTATTATTGTAGGATTTAATGTACGTGCAAATGCGGAAGCGCGGAAACTGATCGAAGCGGAAGGCGTTGATATCCATTATCACAGCATCATTTATGAAGTGATTGATGAAGTGAAGCGTGCAGTGAGTGGCTTCCTGGCGCCTGAGATTCAAGAAAAAATCATTGGATTGGCAGAAGTTCGAGATGTTTTCCGATCTTCGAAGATTGGTGCCATCGCGGGATGTATGGTATTAGAAGGTGTGGTACGTCGTAACAATCCGATTCGTGTATTGCGTGATAATGTGGTGGTTTTTGAAGGGTCGCTAGAATCATTGCGTCGTTTCAAAGATGATGTGACAGAAGTTCGCGCTGGCATAGAATGCGGTATCGGGGTAAAAAGTTACAACGACATTAAACCTGGCGATCAAATTGAAGTATTTGAAAAAATCGAAGTCAAAAAGGTACTTTAATTATGGCAAAACAGTATCGCAGCAAGCGAGTGGCAGATGTCATTCAAGTGGCACTTGCTGAAATTCTACAAAGAGATGTCAAGGATTTTCGATTTGGCATGGTGACTGTGACACAAGTGACGGTCGCGCATGATCTTTCTTATGCTAAAGTCTATGTGAGTGTGCTAGAGGAAGAAAAAGCGACAGATACGATCAAAGCTTTAAATAATGCTGCGAAATATTTACGTACCTCCCTGGCAAGTGCCGTCAAATTACGTGCTACCCCTGAGTTAAAATTTATTTATGATGATTCTTCTGTTCGTGGTAGTCGTATTATTTCGTTGATTAATGATGCGTTGGATAAAAAATAGTTTTCTGTCATGCCAGCATGCTTTTAGCTGGCATGACGCTCCTTAGGAGGCTTCTTGAATAAAATCAATGGCATTTTTTTATTAGATAAACCCCTCCATCTCACTTCCAATCATGCGCTTCAACGTGTGAAGCGTTTATTTGCTGCAAAAAAAGCAGGTCATACAGGGAGTCTTGATCCACTGGCGACAGGGATGTTACCGATTTGTTTTGGGGAAGCGACGAAATTTTCACAATTTTTATTGGAATCGGATAAGCGATATCAAGTAAAAGCGCGTCTTGGGATTAAAACCACGACGGGTGATGCAGAAGGAAAAATCATTTCAGAAAACCCAGTCATCGCTGTGACATTAGAACAAATAAAAAAGATATTGGAATCTTTTTTAGGTGAAACTCAACAAATGCCGCCAATGTTTTCTGCGATTAAACATCAAGGAAAGCCATTGTATGAATTTGCACGTCAGGGGATCAATATAGAACGTGCTTCACGAAAGGTGACCATTCATCATTTACATTTGCTTCACTATCATCAGGATGAATTAGAAATAGATATTCATTGCAGTAAAGGAACATATGTAAGAACGATTGTTGAAGATATTGGAGAAAAATTAAACTGTGGTGCGCATGTGACAATGTTGCGGCGTTTGCATGTTTTTCCTTATGAAAATTCGAAAATGATGACACTGGATGCCTTAGAAGAAATGGTAAAAAAATCGTTATCATTGCAAGAATATCTTTTACCCGTCGAGACAGCCGTGCAATCCTTCCCAGAAATTGTGTTGTCAACTTCAGCCGTATTTTATATTCGACAGGGGCAATCTGTTAAAGTTTCAAATTTAAATGCAGTGAATGGTTTTGTTCGAATGTATACACAAGATCGCAATTTTTTAGGTGTGGGTGAAATTGTGGAAGAAGGTCGTGTGGTGCCGCGGCGGTTGGTTCAAACTATTTGAAAAAAGCTATTTGTCACCCCGCAAGCGCCCGTCGTGACAAAATTGTTTTCTCTACAAAATAGTGGACGACGTGCCTGCGGGGTGACACGACTTTATTTTCCCTTGCTTTTCTAAAAAAAATATTCCAAACTCTTGCACGGAAATTATTATTATTTTAAAGGAGTAAATATCATGTTACACCATCACAATCACAAGTTAAGATCCTTACCCGTCGAAGAATTAAACAAACTCAAAACAAAACAAGCTGATCTCATTCGACAAAGAGCTGAAGTACAAGCAGAAAAAAATTATTTAAAAGAAAAAATGGAAAAGGAAATAAAACAATTGGATGAATCATTGTATAACATTGATGAAAAGTGCAGAGCAATTACAAAAATAACGATATTTGAAGTAAAATTAGATAACCTACCTTCTACCATCAAATGTAACGAAGGCGATAAAAAAATCATCAATGAAATTACAACGGTACTCAATCAATTCAAATCAAAATTTGGCGTTGAATATGTGACAGGTGCATATGATACTTTAAAAAATGAAGTACACATGAAATTTTCCAGAGCTGCAAGAGCGAATGGTGTTATTGAAGGTATAGCGGCGATGAAGTATTTACAAGGATTTCCACATAGAGAAGGGCGTGAGGCAGGTTGGGCGTCACATCTCGATAGCACGGTTCTGATTTTCTCTACTAATAAATTAAATCCAATGATAGAAGGTTTAAATAAATTCGATGATTTAAATGAAAAAGAACAAAAAAAGCATAGAGATGCTGTTAGTTTAGCGATGTGTTAATGATGACGAATCAACTTTTTTGCTACTGGCTGCAAGGTTTTTTTGAAATATCTGAAACCTTGAGTCTTACCAAAGAAAAAATAATCAATATCCAAGACTTGTTAAATAAAATTAACGAACCTCTAGGAGAATTTACTGGGTGGTTAAATGAATTATTGATTTTCTTTGCAAAAGAAGATTATCGTGAACCACTTTTAAATTTTTATCTCACAGAAATGAAAGAACGCTTAAATTATATTTTTTATCACGTGATTGATAATAGTTATGAAATGGATATCACTTTAGAAGAATCGCGAAACATCCATAAAGGTATTTATTAATTTTAAAGGAGTAAATTATCATGTTCCCAAGACCCGATTTAAAATCCTTATCTCCAGATGAGTTAAAAGAAGCCAAAGAAAAGCAAGAAGATCTCATTCGCGCGAGAGTCGAAATAGAAGCAGAAAGAGACCGTTTAAAAAAACTAATGCAACAAGTGGATAGAGAGTTCTATAGCATTGAAAGAAAATTGATAGAAAATTCAAAAAAAACTACATTCGAAATCAGGTTAGATAGTCCACCTTTTATCATGAGATGTAACGAACGTGATAAGGCCATCGTCAATGCAATCACAACCATTCTCGAACGATTCAAATCAAAATTTGGTGTTGAATATGTGGAAGGTGTCTATGATCTTTTAAAAAATGAAGTACATATGAAGTTTGCCAAATATGCAAGTAGGGATCGTGACATTGAAGGTAAAGCGGCGATGGATTATTTAAAAGCATTTCCAAATAGACAATGGGATGAAAAAGGTCCGGCATCACATCTCGGGAGCAAAGTTGTGACTTTTTCAACGGATAAATTAAGTCCCATCATTGAAGGCTTAAATAAACTACGTGATTTAAGTGAAAAAGAACAAAAAGCGCATAAAAACGCGATTGGTTTTGCAAAATGTTAATTATCAAGGAGGGTTCTGCATGACCAATGAAGAATTTAAATTTTGGATCAATGGGTTTTTGACTTTATCCGATGATGTTTCTTTTAATCATAAACAATATACAATCATCAAAAACCACGCGGCTTTATCAAAAGCCGTTGTGGGTGAATTAGACGAAAGTATTTTGCAATTTATGGCACGTTTGGAAAGTGCGATAGGGCAAAAATCTGAAATAATGATGAAGGAAGTGAAAGAAATGTCATGTTTTCTCTCTCACCCAACCCTCTCCCGCCCTCGATTTATTGAAGAATGTAATCTATCAGCGTGAGAGGGTTGGGCGAGGGTGAGTGTTTTTTTATCAATTCTTCAATTTTAGCTCTAATTCTTTATTATTTTCCCCGCATTCTTTAATAAACTCTTAATCTTCTTCTCTTACATTAGAATTATGTCAAAAAAAATACCACGAGGAGCCAAGCATGACATACGATCAAGAGGCTATCATCCAACAACTGAATCTTTATCTCAAAACAAAAAAAAGAAAAATGGTTTTAAATCATGGATATTGTCATGGGTTAACCCTACTTTGGTTGTATCAAATGTCAGAGGGACAAGAGTCGTGGTTTTATCAGGTGATAAAACATATTATCAAAAGCACAAAAAAAACCTTCAGATATCATGAACATGATATTGAAAAATTTCTCAGCATGATTGAATGGCTGCAGCAACCCGAAAAATATATGCCGAGCATCCGTCAAATGGACATTGATCAAACGATGGGGTTCAAAAAAGCGTTGTCTATTGCAGGTGTTTTTACACCTGTTCAGCTTGCGCAAATCTTAAAAAGTATCGTAAAAGAAAATAAAATGATTGCATTATCAGGTCCTTCGCACACCATGGGAATTTTTTTAAGAAAAGGCATTTTTTATATTTATAATCCCAATTATCCGGAAGGGTTGCCAAAAAAGGTGAAATCATTTTACATCTTAAGAAAAGAAATTCTGAAAGGATTATTTGAAGATTATTATTATCCAAAAAATAAAATATCTTTGATTATTAATGTGATCGATAAAAAAATAACTATCAAAAAAGGAAATAGTATTTTAAATAAAATCATGCACACAAAAAATTATGCAACGACTGTGTGTGATGTCGGATTAAATCCTTTGTTTCTTGCAACGGAAAATCATGATATCGATTTGGTAAAAAAATTAATTCAAAAAGAGGCACCCATCAATCGAGGGACATGGGATGGTCGGTTACCCTTGTTACACGCGAGTTACTCGGGATATAACGATATTGCAACGATTTTATTAGAAAATGGTGCAGAACCTGATTTAGAAGGCAGAGAAGGATTGCCTTTGTATGTTGCGAGTAAAAACGGTCATAAGACTTTGGTCCATACGCTGTTGGATTTTGGCGTCAATGTGAATGGGAAAGATAGAGATGGAGAGACGGCGATTTTTGGTGCAATCGAAAGTAAACAAAAAGAAATCGTGAAGCTTTTGATGCAAAACGGTGCGAATGCACTTCACATAAGAAAAAATGGAGAAACGCCTATGAGTATCGCAATCAAAAAAAAGCAATGGGATACTGTCGTGATACTTTTATTTTATATGAAATGTACTTCAAGAAATGTGAAATTTTTAGTAAATATACGAAAATATATCACGAATATCATTAGCTATATGGAAGAAAATGATGCCGTAACGGATGTTGAACAAGGAAAAGTGAAGAAAATATTGTATTGGGTGGTGCGCGAGGCGACCAATGATGCGAGATATTCACCGAGGTTTTTCGGAAGCTCCAATGATATCCGCACGATTGAGCCTTTTAATAAATATAATTCCCCAATATGAATCCAATATAGATGCTGAAAATACACGTTATTGTAAAAAAAGATTCTGCAAAATACAAACTTTTTTGATTAAAGTATTTAGGGGAAAGCCAAAAACATAATATCGAAAGCATGATAAGAAAAGTACTAAAATCTGAGGTATATCGTTCAGTCGCTGAATTGAGTGAAAGGATAAAAAGTAAAATAATACTTGTTAAAAAACTTAAGAAAAATATAAAGTGTCGTAATTGATAATTGCTGGGTGTTTTTAATTTTGAAGAAAAACATAAAATTCCTGGAAGAAAAACTAAAAAAATTAAAAACGGTGCGGTGTTTAGGATCCCAATCGTCCCTTCATAATCATTCCCAAACGCAACTTTTCTCTCAAACAAATGAGGAAAACTTACATAGGGAATAGAATGCTTGAAATCGATGGGACTTAAAAAATAGTTATAAAAATTATATAAGATATTAAATGCAATTTCTCTCATATGATATGTCATCAACACAGGGTTAGACAATACATGCGCTAATTGATAATGTAGTCCAAATTCAAAAATGGAATCAAAACGTGAATAATTATAATATAATAGTAAAGGCCCTAGAATAAGTCCAGGAATGATTAAAGCGAATGCATTTTTTAAAAACTTTTTCGATTTATGATAAAGATAAATAAATAATAAAGGTATTATTAAAATGTATAACAGGGCAAAGTTCGGTCTGGCTGCGATAGATAATACGAGAAAAAAACTAAAGAAAAATACATTTTTTGTCGAGAAATTTTCATGAAATATTTGATAAAGAAAAATAATTGCTAGACTTAATATAAAAAATCCGGATGCGATAGCAACCTCATAAACCATTGGGCGAATTAATAAAAATGGGGCATTATTTGCAAACCCCAATAGCAGGCCTGCTAAAACCATTTGACTCTCTGAAACAAGAGGAAAATGATCATTTTTTATTTTAATCATCAGTGAGTAACATATAAAAAAGCCTAATGATAAAAATAAAAAAACCACAAAACAGTCAGACGGATAATATCCTGTTAAAAGTTTACAAGGAATATAAATCATCATAACAGGTAAAGGGCCAAAATAAATATAAAATTTTCCTTTATATAACGAAACATCATGTAATTTATCATGTAATAACTGACCATCTGAAAATTTAATCAAATGATTTTGTTGATAATTGTAAGGATCTTTTATTTTAAGTAATTCGGGTGGCGGTAAAATTTTAAAACTGAATTGTCCGTTTAAAAAGGCCTCTGCTAAATATTGATAGAGATTTTCAGGTGTTTTACTAAAAGGCCTACAGTTTAAACTTGTATATGAAAAAATAGCATAGGATAGAATCACAAACAGCATGATGAAAATATAGGGTTTTTTCAAAGTGGATGTTTCAGTATAGCCCATAGTTCATTTTCCAGTATGCGAAAACTTTTCAAGTATATTAATATTTTCACACCCTTTGTAAAAGGGGGTAAATCGTGTAGGCGGCTATTTCGGCAATATGCATTGACATCTTTCCCCACCCCTGATAGTTTCAAATAATATAATAATGGGTACATTTTAAAATGATCATTTTTTTATCAAAACCTTCTCATGCAATCTTCTACCTTAGACGCCTGCCTTAACGTTAAGGCAGGTTAAAAATACATTATTAAAATCCTACTATTCAAACCGGAGAAGTGTCATGAATTTCAAACGTACCATTAGCCCAATTGGCCTTTTATTGGCCGGTATTGGCAGTATTATTGGTTCCGGCTGGTTATTTGGGCCGCTTTATGCTGCACAAATTGCAGGACCTGCGGCAATTGTGTCCTGGATTTTCGGTGGATTATTGATGATCGTGATAGCGCTTACCTTTGCAGAACTTGGGAGCGCATTTCCGGTCGCGGGTGGAATGATTCAATTTGCACAATATAGCCATGGCCCTCTAGTCAGTTTTATGATTGGTTGGATGGTGTGGATTTCGAGTGTCGCGGTTGCGCCTGTTGAAACCTTAGGAATTATTCAATATCTCGCAAATTATCTCCCAGGCTTAATGGAAAACAGAGAAGGTGCGCATCTTTTAACCTATCTCGGTATGGGGGTTGCGGCTTTTATCATGTTGTTGATGTGTGTGTTAAACTTTTATGGCGCGCAATTTTTTAGTCGTTCGAACAGTGTGATTACCAGTATCAAATTAATTGTCCCTATTTTAACGGTTATTATTTTGCTGAGCATGAGTTTTAAGAGTACCAATTTTCATGATGCAGCAAGCGGTGGTTTTGCACCCTTTGGTTGGCATGGTATTTTCGCGGCTTTACCATTGGGTGGCGTCATTTATTCTTTTATTGGATCCAATACTGTTTTGCAATTAGCGGGTGAAACCAAAAATCCGCAGTTGAGTATCCCTTTAGCATTGATTGGCTCGATGATTTTTTGTATTTTTTTATATGCTTTATTACAAGTGGCTTTTGTTGGTGCGCTTTCGCATGATGCATTTATAGAGGGCTGGAATAAATTGCATTATTCGGGTGACACAGGTCCTTTCACAGGTCTTGTGTTGACATTGGGTTTAGGTTGGTTTGTGATTGTCATTTATGCAGATGCATTGATTTCACCTTTTGGCACGGGCTTTGTTTTTACAGCATCAACCGGAAGAATTGGTTATGGGTTAAGTCAAATTGGATTTTTACCCGATACATTAAAAAAGTTAACGAAAAAAGGTGTGCCTTTACGAAGTATTCTTTTAAATTATTTCATTGGATTATTGTTATTTTTACCTTTCCCTGCTTGGCAAAAGCTCGTGAGCTTTATTATTTCTTGCTTTATTTTATCGTATATCATTGGACCTATTGCTTTGGTCGGGTTACGAAAAAGAAAACCCGACACACCTCGTCCATTTTATCTTCCTTTTGCAAATAGTATTTCTTTGCTTGCTTTTTATATTTGTAATCTTTTAATTTTCTGGACAGGATGGCAAACGGTTTCGCGCATGATGATTGCATTGAGTATTGGATTAATTTTCTTTGCTTTATACTGCTATCGTAAAAAGAATAATCTTTGGACGACCGAATGGCGAGTAGGATGGTGGGTGTTGCCTTATTTCCTGGTTCTCACGATAATTTCTTATTTAGGTACCTTTGGCGGCGGAATGAATGTCATTCCTTTCGGCATGGATTTTGTGGTAATTGCGGTATTGACTGTCGTGGTATTTTATATGGTGAATCAAGGTATACCTCATTATGAAACATTCGATTGAAACAGATATTGCAATCATCGGCGGTGGTATCGCAGGCCTTTGGATTTTAAATCGTGTGAGACAAGCAGGATTTTCTGCTGTTTTGTTAGAATGCGACATGCTTGGTAGTAGTCAAACGAGTAAAGCACAAGGGATTATCCATGGGGGGATGAAATATGCATTACAGGGGTCAGTTACGCAATCGACGAGGGCAATCGCGGATATGCCTACCCGCTGGAAAAAATGTTTAGCAGGAACTGGCGAAATTGATTTAAGCAAAGTTCCTATTTTATCATCACAACAATATTTGTGGTCCACCAAATCTTTGGCTTCAAAGTTGTCAAGCATGCTAGCAGGAATAACATTAAAAAGCGGTACTGAAACATTATCAAAAGATCAATTCCCAGAAATTTTTCGAAATGCGCATTTCAAAGGTCAAGTGATCGCGTTGGATGAAGTGGTATTGGATGTGCATGCGCTTCTATTTGCATTGATGAAGTCGCATCAAGATGTGATTTTTAAAATTGATAGGGATCAGGATGTCGTATTAGATGCCAATGATCATTTAGCTTCTTTTCGCGTTCAATCAAAACCTATGAAACCCTTAGAAGTCAAAGCCCAGAAATATATTTTTACGAGTGGTGTGGGCAATGCATTAATATTAAAAAAATTCTGCCTCACATCGTTAGAAATGCAGCGTCGTCCTTTACATATGGTGATAGTAAAACATGAGATTTCGACACCGCTTTATGGACATTGTTTGGGTTTAAGTCAAGTGCCTAGAATGACGATTACCACTCATCGTGCGCAAGATGGAAAATATATTTGGTATCTGGGAGGGCAAATTGCAGAAACGGGTGTTAAACGAGATAAAAATACGCAAATAGAAATGGCGAAAAACGAATTAAATGATATTTTTCCATGGCTCGATTTTTCAAAAGCGCAATATGCGAGTTTTATGATTGATCGCGCAGAAAATAAGGAACCCTTAGGTGCACGTCCTAGTTCGTGTTTTGTCAAAGAAGTCGGAAATATAATGATTGCCTGGCCAACAAAATTAGCTTTTGCGCCAAAGTTGGCAGATCAAGTGATGGATCTTTTACAAAATGCAAAGATAAAACCCAATCTATGTGATACGCGGCCATGTTCCGGCTGGCCTATGCCTGCTGTTGCCTCGCCTCCGTGGGAGCAGTTGTTTTAACATTTTTACCCCCTTTGAAAAAGGGGGTGAATGGTTACGTTATTTTTTTATAAACCACTAGCTTATAAAAAGGATAAGCGGCATGTGTAATTTTGTCTTCTAAACTTTCTAGTGTAGATTGATTTTCGATGGTTTTCTCAATGAGTCCTTGATTTTGCTTTTCAAAAAAAAGATATTCAGCATCCGTAAGTGTCACACCAACCTCTCGTACGGTTTCTGTACCATGCAACAAATAAGCCGTTCGATGATGATCTTTTCCGATTAATACAATTTTATTTGCAAAAAGATTGTCATGTTTGACGGTATCGATGCTATGAATATCTTCGAATAAATAAAACAAGATTTTGAATTTTTTTGTAATAATATCTGACTGTTCGACAGTGGTTAAATAACGATAATCTTTTTTAAACGTTTCTCTGAAATCTACATTTTTTGAAAAATAACTGATGTAATCAAAACCGAGATCAGCAAATTTTTTATGTTGCATGCCATCAATAAATATAAAATCTGGTTTTTTTAAAACGATATCGTCCACAACAAGGTGCATTAAAAAATTTTCATCTTCTATTAAATTTTTTGAATAGGGTTTTTTAGAGGATCGTAATGTTTGTAAGATGCCAGGTAAAACAGGTATATGTGCAAAACGAGATGCAAGAATAGTGTTTGAATAATCAATACTAGGCAAAGTATTATAAAGATTCGTTGTGAGGAAATAGACAGTCTTATTTTTTGTATGATAATTCATAAATGCAATCAAATGTTGTAATAAACTTTTAAACATAACGCCTTGATGATAGTTATATTTAACGAAATTGAAGGGTGCATAAAACAGGAATAATGCTAATAAACTGGTAAATAACCATTCGTATAGATTTTTTGAAATTTTTTTTAAAAATAAACCAAATAACAAGACATTTAGCAAAGATGCAATCGATAAAGCAGGTAAATAATGATAATGCCACGTGTTTCTTTGAATGAGATAAAAACATAAGGAACCGATGAGACTCAACCATAAAATGCTACCTAATTCTTTATAAGCATTTTCTTGATATTGCAATAGAAAAAATATCAAAGTAAAAAAACAATAAAAAATTGGGCCATTGAATATTATTGTTCTCCATGCTTCAACGTCGAATCCTTTTGAATAAAAATATTTAGTTAAATAAGGAATCATTGTATAAACAAACTGAGGGTGAAACCTAAAAATAAAGATGATATACCCGAGAATAAACAGAAAAATGACGAGCGTTTCGATTCGACATATATTGAGAAGCCTTCGTGTATGCCAGATATAGTAGAGTTCAATTAAGCCAAATGTGACTAAAAAATAAGGTTTAATGACAAAGCCCATGCCTCCGCCAAGACTGATAAGAATGGTATAAATAGAGTTTACGGTGTAGCCACGTAGTCGTAAAGAAACAAATAAAAAATAAGGTAGTGTAAAAATCAAAAATAAATGTTCACGTTCTCCAATAAAATATTGTGGTAATATCAATAAAATGAACGCAATGGTACAAATAAAAAAACCCGCAAGGAGGGAGTTCTCTTTTGAGAAAATTTTACGAGTTAAAAAATAGCAAGCACATAATGAAATCGACGCGAGCAAAAAAACATAAAATTTAAATGCAAAGATAATCGTGGTTGAGAAAAACTTCACTAAAAAATGCGGAGGTGCATAAAGATAAAGTGTGAATGGCAAGTTGACATCAAAAAAATCATTCACATAAGTTCCGTGAGCCAAAAGACGTTTGGCTGCATGTAAACACCAACTATTATCTGAATTCAAGAGAAAAGCGGATTGATTGATCCAGGCAATCAGATAAATGCAGAAAAGGGAAAACAGTAGTAATATATTTTTATATCTATTCACCCCCTTTGAAAAAGGGGGTCGCCATGCGCTTTTTGCATGGCGGGGGGATTTTACAGCTTGCAAAATCCCCCCGCCTCGCAATGCTCGTCGACCCCCTCTTTCAAAGGGGGTGAATAGATACTCAAACGGTTGTGTATTCATTTTCGAAAGCCTGCGATAATCTTTCTTGATAACGAGAAATATCATTGAACCATGCGTCTAATAAATGCAATTCTTCTTTTTGAATTAATTTTAATTCAATCATTTTTTGATAGCAGCTTAGCATGTTTTTCTCAATATAATTAACGCCAGATTTTAAATCTAAATTATTCAAATACTCACAAAGTTTTGCATTATGTAAGTAAAGGTCCATTTCAAGCTTAAAATCATGCATCAAATCATGCGCATTTCTTTCTTGGTACACCGTAGGTTTCGTAAAAAGTATATACCAATCATTCGTCCAAGCTACTCTTGTTGCAATCAAACCACGCCAGATATCAGTCAAACGTGCATTACAAGTAGATGGTAAATACATCAATGGGAACGCCTCCTTAAAAAAAAGCGTACTTTGCGTATTGAAAGGACAATAGGTACCGTTCCCTACGGCAAAATCGTCCTTACCCTGGAAATAAATTGGAAGCGATTGTGTTAAACGATAAATAGCATCTACATCGGGATTTTCATCTGCTAAACCTTGTTGGATGGGACAGCGTACGGATTTTTTTTCAAGGGTCGAAATTTCTGGAATTGCGTTTTTGATATGATCCAAGGGAAATCCACGCGGCCAAATATTTTCACTCGTGAAATATTTGTAAATATTCACCCAGTTTTTATTTCTCAATACATACGCATTAGGATTAAGATTTTTTTCTTGAAAAAAAATATCCAAAGGAAAATTATCATCGTCGGATTCAAAAATTATTTCAGCACCATTTTTTATTGCGAGGAGATATCCAATATTTTTTCTTGTGTAACTATTATGCGGTAACAATCCACTTAGGGCGAAGGGAAGTTTTGCTTGATCAGTCAGACTATAAAATTTACATTCTTTTAAAGAGAAATCTTTTGGGGTTTTTACATCCCCTATGAGATAAAAATCAATCGCATTTTTTAAAGCACTTTCTGCGAATCTTTTTAATGCTTGATTGGGAGAATAGATTGATGTGATGACAAGCGCACGTTTCATAAACGAATTTCCTGAAAAGAAAATCTTTTCCATGTGTAAAACAGAAGCGTTTGTAAAGCATTGGTGATAGATTTCAAACGAACACTTTTTGATGGGCTGCGATAGGTAATCGGAATTTCAATTTGTTTGTAATGACGCAGTAAATATCGCAGTTCCGTTTGATAGAAGTGCGCAGTCGATCGAAGTGGATACTGAGTGAATTGTGACACCACATCTCGAGAAAAACCTTGAAAACCCGATGTCATATCTTTTAATCGCGTCCCTAACAACAAATTGGAAATCAGTGTCCCTGTGTAAGATAAAAACCGACGCATGAATGGAGATTCTTCATTCGATCCCCCAGAAATATTTCTAGAACCGAAAACACATTCATATCCATTCAAAAGTAATTCAATAAAACGCGGTAATTGATTAGGATCATGTGATAAACCAGCATCCATTTCAATCATAAAATCATTACCTGCTTTATAAGCTTCTTTAAATCCGCGAATATAGGCATCCACAACATTTTTATTTTCTGGTGCAAAAATAGTGATAAAGCGCGGATCTTTTTCACTGAGTGTTTGGCATAAGGACAATGTATTATCTCTCGAGGCATTGTCAACAATCAAATAAACACGCCCATGTTTTAAAAAATCTAATGTGATTTTTAATTGAGACACAAAAGGTTCAAAATCATGCGCTTCATTTGCGAGTGGTATTACGATAGCGAAAGATTTTTCATGATGCATTTACATTTCTCGTACAATTTCACAAAAACTTGCAAAACGTGAAGGATGTATCTTATTTTCACGTACTGCTTGATCAATAGCACAATCAGGCTCGCCTAAGTGCTTGCAATCGCGAAATTTACAATAACCAAAGTACGGATGAAATTCAATGAAACCTCGGATAATATCATCAAATGGCATGGGGCCGAGTTCAAATTCACGGACGCCAGGGGAATCTATGAGATGACCACCTTCTGGCAGATGATATAAATGTGTCGTGGTGGTGGTATGTTTCCCAAAACCACTGGTAAGAGAGGTATCTGCGATTAAAATATGAGGATCATGCGTGAGTGTTGCAATGATAGAGGATTTCCCAACCCCGGAAACACCGACTAATACCGCTATTTTATCTTTTAAAGTATGACTCAAAGATTTTAAGCCTTCCGATAAATAAATACTGGAATAAATAACGGGATACCCAATTTTTTCATAGAGGGAAAGCACCTCTTTCATTTCCGCCAATTGACTTTTATCGAGTAAATCAATTTTATTTAATAATATCATCGGTTGGATGTTTAAATTTTCTGATGCAATGAGATAACGGTCAATCAAATACAAAGAAAAGAGCGGTGGTGGTGCTGTCACAATAACAATAGCATCTATGTTTGCTGCAATGAGTTTTTGCTTTTTACTGTTGCGTCGTGCTAACACTGATTTTCGGGGTAAAACGGAAACCACGACTCCCGTATGGTTTTTTTCAAGCCGCCACAGCACATGATCTCCAGTGATGCAAGGTTCCATGTTTTTGCGCAAATGACAACGAATGGTTTTGCCTTCACTATCTTCAATCAATGCATTTGCGCCAAAATGCGCAAGCAGCAAACCTTTTTGTTCTGTGCCGTCCAATTTTTCCGTATGAATGTAGGATTTTTTTGGATGCGGCTTTTTTTTTGACATAGCATTTCCCGTCACTTTGTTGTCATGCCAGCTTAAAACATGCTGGCAGGACAGAATTAAATTATGCGTCGATCCCTCAGCCCTTGGAGTGACAATGCGTGGGATAACACATTCATTTTTTTCTAAGACCATATCTTTCTGTATAATGATCTTTTATCTCCTTTGCCTTCCGGTGTCTTTCTTCTGACGTAGGTTTCTTTTTAAATGCTTTGGTTAAAGTATCTACGGGGGAGCTCCAAAAACTGGGATTCTTTATCTTATTTTGTTTTTTTTGGTAATCTGTGATTTCTAGAATTTCTTGATTTGTAAAATATTTCTTTCGGTATTGTTCTTTAGTCACACCTAATGCTGCTTGTATTTTCTCATTTCTATAATAATCGAGATCGACATCCACCAGTTTTCTGCATTTATCCTTCATGATCAGTTCTTTTTCTATGTCGCATTTATCCTCTTTAACAGGCTCTGACTTCTTTTTAACAATTTTGGGTTCTTCTTTTTTGACAGGTTCTGGTTTTTTTTTCATATCCCTGATCTCATCTTTGGAAACCCCAGTAATCCAACTTGCAATGGTTGGATTTGTTTTACGGCTCCAGAATTTTGCATCTTCTAGATCGTTCTTTTTTTCTTCCTCACGCTCTTCTCTCTGTTTATCTACGAAACTACTAATACCTTCTTGATAACTTTGAGCGGATTTTTTTCTTGTGCCTGTCATACATTTTCCTTATTGTACCTTTCTATACTTTTTATAATCTCTGTTTTCGCCGCCTCCGTATTATCCCACCCATCCGTTTTCACCCATTTACCCGGCTCCAAATCTTTATAATGTTGGAAAAAATGCTCGATGGACGCTAAAAGTTCAGGACCAAAATCATCGGGTTTTTGAATATGTTGATAACGGGGCGTCAATTTATTGATGGGGACCGCGAGAATTTTAACATCTATGCCCGATTCATCCGTCATACGTAACATACCGACAGGTCGGCAACGAATCAAGACCCCGGGTGCGAGTGAAAAAGGTGCAATCACGAGTACATCGGTTGGATCTCCATCTTCCGATAACGTATGTGGAATAAATCCGTAATCACAGGGGTAATGCATGCTCGTTGCGACGAATCGGTCTACCATGAGCATCCCTGTTTTTTTATCGACTTCGAATTTGATAGGGTCACTGTGAGAGGAAATTTCGATAATGACGTTCACATCATTCGGGACGTCTTTTCCTGGGGTAAGGTGTTCTAATATCATGTTTAATCCTTCTGATGAATAGATTGAAGATTTGGGTATAGTGCTTCTCGCTCATCAAACACAAAACAAGCGCCGTCATAATGGGCGCCGCCCACTTTCGCAAAATATTGCAAAATCCCCCCATCGAGTTGATAGACTTCAGAGAAACCCTTGTTCATTAAGTATAAACTTGCTTTTTCACAACGGATGCCGCCTGTACAAAACATCACGATGGGTTTTTCGGGATTTAATGGAGCTACCGCCCGCGTAAATTCACTAAAATCTTCGATGTTTAAATGGGTCGCTTTTGTAAAGGTGCCATAGGCAATTTCATAGAGGTTTCGCGTGTCTAAAAGGATAAGGTCACGATTTTCATCCAATAGTTGCTTTAAAAATTCTCCTGAAATGGTAGGTGCACGTTTTTTTTCGGGATGAATATCCGGCTGGCGAAAAGTAATAATTTCCTTTTTAATCATTACCTTAAGACGTTTATAAGGAATACGCTCCGTGATGGTTTCACGAAAAGTGAGCGATTTAAATGGATCAGGAAGCGCATTTTTAAAAGTGGCGATATTTTCGTCCGTGCCGGAAAGATTGATATTGATTCCTTCTTCACTTAAAAGGATAGTACCTTTGAGCAAGCGGCACAGTTCTGAAAATAGACTCTTCCATGCCGAAAGCTCGGATAAAGAGATAAATTTATAACCAGCAATATGTCGTATTTTCATCGTAATTATATGTATAAAAAAAGCGAAAAAGTGTGCCAACTTTACTTGAGAATTGGTAAATCGTCAAACGGGATGCTTCCATATTTTGTCTTGAGTCCGTAAAATACATAACTCATTAGTTATGTCATGCCAGCATGTTTTAAGCTGGCATCCAGAAAGGCTCTGCTGGATGCCAGCTTAAAGCATGCTGGCATGACATATATTCTAGAATTGAGAGGTTCCTCCATGGATTGTTTGTTTTGTAAAATTGTAAAAGGTGAAATCCCTGCAAAAATTATCTATCGCGATGATTCCGTGGTCGCATTTGATGATATCAATCCAGAAGCACCGCAACATAAATTAATTGTTCCCGAAAAACATATTTCCACCTTAAACGACTTGCTATCCTCAGACAATGAATTAATAGGACACATGGTGCAAACTGCTAAAATGTTAGCAAAAGAATTGAATATCTCGGAGGAGGGATATCGTGTTGTGATGAATTGTAATGCGGGCGCAGGCCAAACAGTGTTTCATGTACATCTTCATTTATTAGGCGGACGTCATATGACGTGGCCGCCGGGATAAAGGTTCCGTAATGGAAAGTTATTTTAAAAATATTATAGAAGCCATCGGCGAGGACGTAAATCGAGAAGGGTTAAGGGATACACCCAAACGTGCGGCAAAAGCATTTGAGTTTTTGACGCATGGCTATCATCAATCTGTGGAACAAATTGTTAATGGTGCCTTGTTTAACGCAGATAATGAGGAAATGATTATCGTCAAGAATATTGAACTTTACTCATTATGTGAGCATCATTTATTACCTTTTATTGGGAAATGTCATGTGGCTTATATCCCTCGTGGGAAAATTATTGGATTATCGAAGGTTGCTCGATTAGTCGATATGTTTGCAAGACGTTTACAAGTTCAAGAAAAACTCAATAAAGATATTGCAGAAGTCATGATGAAAATTACGAGCGCTTGGGGAGTCGGTGTTATCATTGAAGCGAGTCATTTATGCATGATGATGCGTGGCGTTGAAAAGCAAAATTCCGTGATGACAACTTCTGTGATGTTAGGCACTTTTCGTGAAGACACTCGCACGCGCGCAGAATTTTTAAGTTTGGTGAACAAACACATATGAAAAAAAATGCTTTGACTCTTAGTTTTGAATTTTTTCCGCCAAAAACCTCAGATGGTATTGCGACTTTAGATAATACCGTCAAAGAACTGATTACTGTGAACCCCGATTTTTTCTCTGTGACTTTTGGTGCTGGGGGTTCCACCAGGGATGGCACCTTAGAAACAGTGAAAAAATTGCAAAAAACAAAAATCTCGATTGCACCCCATTTGGCATCGGTGGGTTTGACACGAGATGAAGTCAAAGCCATTATAAAAAATTATCAGGATATTGGAATTAAACGCGTCGTTGCTATTCGCGGTGATTTACCTTCGGGCATGGGACATGTCGCAGAATTACGATATGCGCATGAATTGGTGTCTCTCATTCGTGAAACTGTGCAAGATGCTTTTCATATTGAAGTTGCAGCTTATCCAGAAATGCATCCACAGGCGGCGGATGCATCACACGATTTACAAAACTTGAAGAAAAAAATAGAAGCAGGCGCAAATAGTGCGATCACGCAATATTTTTTTAATGCCGATGCGTATTTTTATTATGTGGATGCTTGTAGAAAAGAAGGTATTGCTATTCCGATTGTGCCTGGTATTATGCCGATCACGCATTTTGCTAAATTGGTGCGTTTTTCTGATATGTGTGGCGCAGAAATTCCACGTTGGATTCGACACCGTTTGGAAGTTTACAAAGATGATCCTGAAGCCTTATCCGCATTTGGATTAGAAGTGGTTTATATGCTTTGTGAACGGTTGATTTCGAATGGAGCGCCGGGGTTGCATTTCTATACCCTCAATCATCATGAGCCGTGTGTACAGTTGTTAAAATTATTAAATTTATAATAGGGTCTGTTGACAATTCTACTTGGATGGCCATAAATTGTCGATTTTTTGCGGTTCGCTGCTCACATACCAACAACGTATGTGCGCTGCGATCCTCAAAAATCAACAATTTCTGGCTCATCCAAGCGAATTGTCAGAGTCAAAACAGCAAATCATCGATGATAAAGAAAAATTATTAGCAGATCTCAACAAAGAAATCTCAAGGAAACGAAATATATTAATCAAGGGAATTGTAGCTTCAGCAGTTCTTGCCGGCGGCGCACTTGGAATGTATTACCTTAGTCATGCATTCCGTGATGCGGAGAATTACTTAGAAGATCAAAAGGATCCAAATACTTGGGAAAAACCTTGCGGAAATACTGTTGCTTGGCTAAGCAGGGAAGCCGGTGGTCCCCCTAGTACACAGGAATGTTTTTCAAGCAATCTAGTGAAAGGGATTGAAGAGCTGAATAGCAATGACATTTGGTATGACTTTTGGCAGACCTTAAAACATAAGTATCCAGAATGCTATAGCTATTGTATGAACATGCCTCAACTAAAGCCAGGATTCTATTTGTTCGTAATGATTGTTTTTCCGCTGATATCCTTGGCGTCATCCATTGGCTCTGTAATGGGTCTAAGTCGCCTCTTGGATATAGTGTTTTTAAAGGATTTGAGCCAGGACTATCAACGCAGAGTGAAAGAGTATTTGTCCGCGCACGGGCATGAAGAGATAAGCGAAGATATGACTGTTGCAGAATTAAAAGAAATCTTGACAGGGTTGGAGGAAGAACCTCAGAATATTGCTGTACTTAGTGTTTGATATATTTTATCCCCTTTTGAAAAAAGGGGATTTTGACCGAATCTCATTTTCAAACATCAAACAGCGAAAATTCTTGCAGAAATATAATTTCTTAGGTAGCCTATATGAATCTTACTATAATCTTACAAAAAGGAAAGGCTGATGGAAACCACTCGTTTATCAAGCAAAGGGCAAGTGATTATTCCTCAAAGTATTCGAGAAGCGCATAAGTGGCAGCCAGGCCTTGAGTTCAACGTGATTGATACTGAACAAGGTCTTTTATTGACACCTCGCATGCCATTTAAATCCACATCCATCGACGAGGTCATAGGATGTGTTAATTATAAAGGAAGAAAAAAATCACTTAAGGATATGGAGGCAGGAATAGCAAAAGGAGCGGAAAAACAAAAATGATTGGCATTGATACAAACTTATTAGTAAGACTTTTTGCAAACGATGATGTTTCACAAGCAAACTATGCGAGGAAACTTATCGAAAATAATACGGTATTTATTGCTAAAAGCGTCTTATTAGAAACAGAATGGGTGCTACGCTATACCTATGAGCTCAATTCTGATGTTATCTATAAAGCATTCGAAAAATTACTGGGATTACCTCATATTACCGTGGAAGATCCAGCATGTGTTATAAAAATCATGCAATGGTATCGTCGGGGTTTTGATTTTGGCGATAGCATGCATCTCGCCTCTTCAATAGAAGTTGCGGATCAGTTTGCAACGTTGGATAAGGCCTTTATAAAACAAGCTAAAAAACTCAATATCAACCTTATGTCTATCGCATAAAAGAGCCATCTCCCCATCTCATAACTTGTATGAAAAGTGCAAGAGATATATAATAAACTAGATAGTAAACTAGTTAGGAGAAGATATGTATATAGAAATTGGTGCTTTTGATGCAAAGTCTAGATTATCTAAGATCTTACAAGAAGTTAAAAAAGGTAAATGTTTTACCATTACCGTGCGCGGTGAACCGATTGCTGATTTAGTTCCGAGTGGAAGTGCAGCACAGCATGACATTAAAGCTGCAGTCGCTGATATGCAACGTATGACCAAAATACGCGGTGTTTCTAATAAAACAATCACACAATGGATAAAAGAGGGTCGTAAATGACAAGGTTAGTATTAGATGCATCCATGGCGCTCGCTTGGATTTTTGAACGTCAAAATAAAGAAGAAGCAGCGCGTGCGGAAAAGGTGTTAACAATGATCGCAGATATTGAAACCATTGTTCCTACACTTTGGCATATTGAGTTGATTAATGCATTGTTGATCGGCGAGCGTCGTAAAGTAGTCACAGAAGCGCAAATGATCGATTATCTCAACAGACTTGAAAAACTACCCATTTTGACCGATGAAAATACACTTCCGAATAGACGAGAAATGGTGATGGATCTCGCCCGTGAACATGCGTTAACGGCTTATGATGCGGTTTATCTAGATTTAGCATTACGTTCAAATGCGGTTTTAGCGACATTCGATACAAAATTAGCGAAAGCCATGTATAAAGCAGGCGGGAGTTTGATTTAGAAGGCAACGGTGGGGTAGCAGAATATAAAAAGTTAATTACTCACTAAATATTTGGGGATCTTTAATAAAAAAATCGTATCTGTTCAGCGGTTGCCACTGAACTAATCGTGCCCGTGCCCGCGTGCGTCTTTTCTCATAATTTCAATCCATCATAGATGCAGGCATCTTCCCCTGGAATAATAATTCTAATGCCTCTGTCATTGTTACATTGTGTTTTTGACAAGTAAGCAGATAGCTTCTTATTATCTGGAAGCATTTTGCCTTCTGTTGCATTAACTGCATCATTGATCTCGAGAAGCAGCAATTTCATATCGTTAGCCCATAATTGCTTGTCTTCTTCGTGAGCATAAGTTAACTCTCGAATATGATGAGTTGCGCAAGCCATGCGTACATGAATAAGTAAAATAAGGCTTCCAATGATCATGGATAAGCGTGCCTATAAAATGTGGTAAAATTCCTATTTCATCCATCGCATCAGAGCCACGTTTTTCGTGCGGATAAAAATAAGACCATAAACTGCTTGAAATGGAATGCAACCAAATAGTTTTTTTGTTCACATTTATTCCAGTTTCATCTGCATTCAATACTTTTTCTGCTAGTAATTTTGATTTTGCTTTCGCATCAAACTGCTCTAATGCTAAATAGGCTTCTTTATTGAATTAAAAATACTGCCCGTGCTAATAGGATATTTACTTTTTCTTCAAAGTAAGACTGAGCTCGTGCATAGGGTAAAAATTGAAATTGCGATAAATAAACAGCGTGTGATTTGACGCGATAACCATATTGCACACTTGTTTTAACGTAATCAGGAAATTTTGCAACATATTGTTTACCTGCTATATCTTCTAATATCTGCGCGCGATATTCTGTTATTATTTTTGAAATAATAAAATCAATTACTTGACGAGCTTTATGGCCAACTTCTTGGTAGCGACTAAGCGGTAAAATTGTTGTATCAATCTTAATATCGATGATTTCATCCGGATTCTCTGATTTTTCTAATCGAGATCCTTCATGACCATTTTGTCCGCCCGGTTTTTTATTGCTTTTCTCTTTTTGGTTACCACGTGTTCGTTTTTTATCGGCAGAAGGTGGTATGCTGCTATTATTACTATTCATACTTAAAAGACTTGAAAAGGCACGAATGAATAAAATAAGAATTTCAATTATCGCTCTAATTGCAGGTGTCAACCCTGACTCTTCTTTAAGAAGTAATTCTGCTTTATTTAAAGTTTCATTTACGCTAATTTTGTCGAGTTTCATTACGCTTTCCATTTAAATATGATAAAGTGTATCATGTGTTTTTGCATCGCTATTTTCCCCTTCTATAATCGCCGCTATTTCATTCTTTTTCTGCTGTCTTTTTGGGGCGCAGCTGAAAGGATATCCATTCCAAAATCAATCTTATTTGCTTTAACACATCATTTTTTACTTATCGTCTGATCACAATTTATTTTTCAAAATCTTATCAAAAACACTGTCAAGTAAATTTTTTATTTTTTTAGGAGAGTTTAAAATGAATTATTTTGACCATGAAAAGCTTGATGTTTATCAAGCTGCAATTGATTTAGTTATTTTAATTAATACTGTCGTAGAAAATCTACCACGCGGCAGAGCATATCTCGCAGATCAATTACAACGTGCCGGTGCTTCTGCCCCACTTAATATTGCCGAAGGAGCAGGTGAGTTTTCTACAAATGAAAAAGTTAGGTTTTATAGAATGGCTAAAAGATCAGCGACAGAATGTGCCGGTATACTTGATATTTGTCGGCGTCTTGAGATTATCGATGAAAAGAATTATTCAAAATTACGAGAGTTATTGATCAGGATAGTTGGAGTGTTGATTAAAATGGCCAAGGCTTTTGATAAAAGTCACTAGAAAAGACGCACGCGGGCACGGGCACGCTCACGGGCACGATTGGGTCAGCAGTGGCCGCTGAATAGATACAAAAAATCAATCGTATTTGTTTACAGGATTTTCCTGCGGGCTTTAATTCTTCTTTTGGGAGACTATTTTATGACCATTGCGTAATACTTTTAATTTTCTTCTTTTTTACCGGCTAAGCGCATCCTCAAAGTGGTGTATAAAATATCCCGTTGCTAATGTAACGCCCACCATAGTGCCGACTGCGAAAAAACCGGCTCCCAAACGTGGATCACTTTCGACAGATTTGATATCATTGACTGAAGTCGTCGGCTTTATCAGTGGTTTTTTGCATGGTTGAGTTGTTAATGTTCTAAAGAAAGTTTGTAGTGATCTGGGTCTCATATTCTATTTCTATCCTTCTTGTTCATCGTCCGTTAAAACAGTTCGCAATATTCTACTATGCTGGAATGGAATAATAAATATTTTTTTACCGCTTAATTGAGGGTGAGACCTGACCCTCACCACTCTACAAAACGCATCGCCTTTTGTTCTGCAATGGGGGGCATACAATCTTATCGAACAAATGAGACCAGATGTCTTTGTGAGAATGTTCCCTCCATAGTAAAAGACACAATCGACTTGACATATCGCTGCTTATTTCTATTTCTTCGATAGGTTTTATGCTTATATCGGTATGTTTTAACGCTTTAAGTAAATAACGAAATAAGCGTTCCTCTTTATATTTAAAATAAAGCTCAGGCGTGAGATCAAAAGAATTTCCCTGGTCCATGGCGCCTTGAATAAATTTCGCGAATTCTGGGTCCTTATCATCGAGTGCTTTTTGTTTCAATTCTGCTAAAGCCGGCATAAATTCCCTATAAATAAATTCACGCTCCTCTTTAGATAGCAAGCTTCCCCAGTAAACATGGCCAATATCATGTAGCCACAATAAGAATGGACCGCAGCGATAGCCATCGGCATCTTTAGGGTTCGACTTGACATTAGGTGAATAAAGCGCGACGGGATGTGCACCTTTTTCATGAAAAGCATGCCATGTCGTTTCTTCCCTCACGGAGCCGTAAATAGGATCCATTGTCACGTGTTCACCCGGCGCGACGCATTCCAAAAAGTATTCAATCAAGGTTGCCGAGGGAGCATAGTAATCCACGAATGTAAGTCTATCCAGAGGAGCATGCATAACGAACGGCATATTCCACAAAAGCACGCAAGTTGAATAATCAACATCATTGAGTTGACTCAGTTGAGTATAATCCGCCTTATGCGGAATTTTTAGCAGCCATTGTTCGGAGGGGGGCATTTTAATAATATATTCTCTTAATTTTTTTAAATGGATCTTATAGTTTATTTTACAAAAGCGGTCACTAATATTTTCCATATATCTTTTTCCAATGTCCGTCAGTTCGCCATTTTCTGATAGGCGCACCACTTCGATGGGCTTATCACGAAAAGTATCCTGATCTTCACTTCTTAAACCCGCTTTATTAACAAATTGCGCGGTGGCCGCTAAATAAGCATGCAAGGTCATGCCTTGATTTTTGGTAATGTGTTTTTTTTCAATTAAATAAGCAAGATACACTTCACAGTTTGGATCGGAAAATATAGCATTTTTATGATTCCCATTGGCAATCGCGGATATTAATTGTGAAAGTTTTTCGTCATTCGGTTTTACATTCTCCACTAACGCGCGTAATCGACTCTTACTTGCATAGCGAAGCGCATGAAAGGGTTGTGATTTCACAGGGGTTTGAACAGAGAACGCGCTTGCTCTCCGAAAAAACGATCTCTGATATAGGGGTACCATTGCTCTGCGTGACGCGGTGCGTGTTACAAAAGTTAAAATTCTTCTGACAGACATAAAAATTCTCCTCGTGAAATTACATGCGGCGTATTGGCGCATAAATTATTCTATTTGTCAAATTATTTTCAAAAAAGATACTGTTATATCATTGAAATTAAAAATAGCAGATTCAGAAATCAAGAACAGTCAAAACGTCATCGCTTTATCATCGGCACCCATGTCCGATAAAGGCTAATAAAAAGATACAAAGCCATATATCCCATTGAAATAGACACCAATAACGCATTCGAAATAGGATAAATCCACATCAACCCGGCGGTTGCAAGTCCAAAAGCAATCGTTGCTAAAAGCATCATCAAGCGGGGAAAATGTCTTTCTGCTAAATAATCTAAGCGTGACGGATAAACATATTTAATAGGGACAAAACTTAATAAAGCGAGAATAAATAAAATCATTAAATTGGTCCAAGGATCCATTTGCCAGAAAAATAAATAAAATACGGCAATATTCCAATAACTAGGGAATCCTTTAAAAAAATGATCGGATGTTTTCGCATCAATTTGCGTAAATTGATAACTGGATGAAAGGATAATCACAAATATGCAAAGATATCGCCATTCTCCGGGGATCAAGTGTGTGACGAGTAAAAAAAAGCAGGGAACAATCGTATAATTAAAAAAATCCACGATGTTATCCAACAAGGCACCGTCAATTTTTGGAACGGCGAGTTTGATTTGAATGAGACGAGCAAACATGCCATCTACTGCATCGATGACAATGGCGATACCCATGAGCCAAAAAGCAGGTAAATATTTTTCTTGAAAAATAGCAAATAAAGCAAGCACTCCTACATAGGCGCCGCTTGCGGTAAAGGCATGGACTAACCAGCCTGCGATTTTTTGACGCACCGTTACCACTGAATCATTCACAGCGTTCAAATCGGAGAACCTCCCTTTCTTTTTTTAAGCATGGCCATTTGCAAAACAAAAGCACCGAAGATGCCAGACAAAATTGATCCCAAAAACACACCCAAGCGAACTTCGGTCAGATAAATAGATTGATCGCCTTGAAATGCAAGCGTACCAAGAAATAAACTCATAGTAAAACCTATACCGCATAATAAGGTAACGCCATACAGTTCAAGCCAAGAAGATCGATGCGGTAACTTCGCCCATCCTAGTTTAATGATTATCCAGGCAAATGAAAATACGCCAAGTTGTTTCCCAATAAAAAGTCCTAAGATAATGCCAAGTGTCAGGGGTTCTAATATCGAATAAAGCGATAACCCTGCAAAGGACAATCCTGCGTTTGCAAACGCAAATAAGGGAAGAATGAGATATGCTACCCATGGATGTAGTTTTGTTTCAAGATATTGTAATGGAGAATACGATTTCTCAGTCGTCTGTTTGCGTAATGGAATGAAAAAAGATAACAACACGCCAGCGACGGTGGGATGAATGCCCGCATTATAAACACATACCCATAAAAGAATCCCCAAAAACAAATAAGGGAAAAGGCGAGGAACATGTAAAATATGATTGAATGCCCAAAGAATACAGACAATGATCAATGAAAGCCCTAAAAAACCTAACGATAAATGATGTGAATAAAACACTGCGATGATAATAATTGAACCAATATCATCAAAGACGGCGAGTGCCATCAAAAATAATTTTAAACTCATTGGAATCTTTCGATTGAATAAAGATAAAACGCCTAAAGCAAACGCAATATCTGTGGCGGCGGGAATAGGCCATCCTTTTAGAGTATCGGCATGTGAATAGTTGAATATCAGATAAATCAAGGCAGGTATTAGCATGCCAGTTAAAGCGGTGAGACCAGGCAACATAATTTTACCAATGCCGGATAATTCTCCTTCAAAAAAAGCACGCTTTAATTCCAAACCCACCAAAAGAAAAAAAACAGCCATGAGTCCATCATTGATCAAAAAAAGTAGAGATCCATAAAAATAATATTCACCGATATGCAATTGTATAGGAAGGGCTAAAAAAGCTTGATAAAAAGAGGAAAGAGAAGTGTTGTTGCAAACTAAAGCAACGAGTGCCATAAAAAACAATAAGATACCGCTAGAAGCCTCTAACCGTAAAAAGTCACGTATTATTTTGACTGGCATGTTTTAATCACCCCTTAAAATTATTCACCGCCGTGGAGCGTTAGCGACGTGGCAATCCAAAAGGCCATGTGGATTGCCACGTCGCTAACGCTCCTCGCAATGACGGCGGTGAGTAGATATATATCTTGTAATTCTTTTCATTATGCAATAAATTCACCCTCGATATCGCACAAAAAGTCGGAGGAGCATGTCAATGCCTATCATTAAGATGTCTGACCTTAAGCTAAAGGATAAGCGAGTACTTATTCGTGAAGATCTAAATGTACCATTGAAAAATGGTGAAATCACTAGTGATTTACGAATTCGTGCTGCAGTACCCACCGTGAAGCTTGCCTTAAAGGCGGGGGCCAAGGTCATATTGATGTCGCATCTTGGAAGACCGGAATCAGGTGTTTTTGATCCACAATTTTCACTCGCACCCATCGCACTTCGTTTATCTGAATTGCTCAAAATGGAAGTTCCTTTAATCCACCATTGGGTAAATGGTTTTTCCATGGGGAATCACGAAGTCGTTTTGCTTGAAAATGTACGTTTCAATAATGGAGAAACAGAAAATAATCAAGAACTTGCAAAAAAAATGGCTGCACTTTGCGATATCTATGTGATGGATGCATTTGCAACAGCGCATCGGGCAGAAAGCTCCACTTGCGGTATTGTCAAATATGCAAAAATTGCAGCCGCAGGTCCTCTGTTATTGGTAGAATTAGAGGCGTTAAAAAATATCATGGAAAAACCGAAAAGGCCTATTGTTGCAATCGTGGGTGGTTCAAAAGTATCGACGAAATTGGCACTGCTTGATTCTTTATCACAAAAAGTGGATACATTGATTATCGGCGGTGGGATTGCCAATACTTTCATTGCAGCAGAAGGGTATACCGTCGGCAGATCGCTTTTTGAGCCTGATTTAATTGATGAAGCAGAACGGCTATCCACGAATGCGAAGAAGCGTGGTGCGGAAATTCCGATCCCGACTGATGTGGTTGTCGCGGATAAATTATCCGAAGAAGCAGAAAGTTCTGTTCGCTTGGTCTCACAAATTGATGACAATGAAAAAATTTTGGATCTTGGACCGGATACCATTAAAAAATTGGTGGGCATCATTAAAAAAGCCAAAACGATTTTATGGAATGGTCCGGTGGGTGCATTTGAAGTGGAACAATTTGCCGAAGGGACCCAAGCCATCGCGAAAGCCATTGCAGAGAGTAAAGGTTACTCCGTCGCAGGTGGCGGTGATACGTTAGCTGCAATCGAAAAATATAAAATTGCTGATAAGATTGATTATATTTCAACGGGTGGCGGTGCATTTTTATCCTTCTTGGAAGGAAGAACGTTACCAGCCATCGTAGCTTTAGAAGAATTTGCTGCGACTCATGAGAAAGTAACATGAATATTCTACGACGCACAAAAATAGTTGTGACTCTTGGTCCCTCTCTCGATAATCGAGATATGTTAACGCGAGTCATTCAAGCGGGGGCTGATGTCTTTCGCGCGAATTTTTCGCATGGGACTTTGGAAACACATGAAAAACGGATTGCGATGGTTCGTGATATTGCCAAAGAATTTAATAAAGAAATCGCGATTCTTGTTGATTTACAAGGCCCAAAAATTCGTGTGGCGCGTTTTAAAAATAAAAAAGTTCTGCTTTCGGAAGGCCAAACATTTATTTTTGATACACAGTTAAATGAAGATGAAGGGACAGAACAATCTGTCAATTTAGATTATAAAAATTTACCGCATGATGTACATCCTGGTGATACGTTGCTGCTGGATGATGGACGTATTGTCATGCGTGTTGAAAAAACCGACGCGCATCGCATTCATTGTACCGTTATTGTGGGCGGTGAATTATCCAATAATAAAGGCATCAATCGTTTAGGTGGCGGTCTTTCTGCAGAAGCATTAACTGAAAAAGACCGTGTCGATCTTAAAGAAGCTGTGCGATTAAAAGCAGATTATTTAGCGATTTCATTTCCACGTAATGCGGATGATGTCAAAGAAGCACGTACGTTATTGAAAGCGGCAGGTTCCGATGCCGGTATCATCGCCAAAATTGAACGTGCAGAAGCCGTGACCCATATTGAAGAAATTATCCGTGCATCGGATGGTATCATGGTTGCACGTGGGGATTTGGGTGTGGAATTAGGTGATGCAGAATTGCCAGGTGTCCAAAAACACATGATTCATATGGCGCGTAGCTTAAATAAACCTGTTATCACTGCGACACAAATGTTAGAAACCATGACATACAATACGATCCCCACCCGCGCAGAAGTTTCGGATGTCGCGAACGCGGTTTTGGATGGCACGGATGCAGTAATGTTGTCGCAAGAAACGGCCGTGGGGAAATACCCGGATAAAGCCGTTGCTGCCATGGATCGCATTTGTTTAAGTGCGGAAAAAAATCCCAGTGCAAAACAATCCCGCCATCGATTTGAATTACATTTTAAATTTGTTGATGAAGCGATAGCGATGGCAACCATGTATACCGCTAATCATTTAGACATCAAAGCGATTATTGCTTTGACAGAATCGGGTACAACGCCGCTTTGGATGTCGCGAATTAAATCCAGCATTCCCATTTATGGATTGAGCCGCCATCCGACGACGCAACGGCGTATGGCGCTGTATCGCGGAGTTTATCCGATTCCTTTTGATGCTACGCATATCGATAGACGAATTATTAATCAATCCGCTGTGGATGAGTTAAAGGAACGTGGTATTTTGCAAGAGGGTGATTTGGTGATTATCACTAAGGGTGATTTAATTGGCATTCATGGAAAAACGAATTCTATGAAAATTATGACGGTGGGGCATTTGTCGAAGATGTCTTGATTGTCATTGCGAGGAGCGTCAGCGACGAAGCAATGACAAAGTGTTTAACACAAGGAGGTGTTATGAAAACCAAAGTCCAAATCATTTTTTACAGCATGTTCGGCCACATTTATCGTATGGCTGAAGCTGTCGAGAAAGGTGTCAAAACAGTCCCAGATGTCGATTGTGAAATATTTCGTGTAGCAGAGCTCGTGCCGGAAGATATCTTGGAAAAAAGCGGTGCCAAAGCGGCACAAAAAGCCTTTGCCCACATTCCCTTTGCCAAACCCGAGCAGCTCGCCAATGTCGATGCAATCATTTTTGGAACGCCAACCCGTTATGGCAATATGTGTGCCCAGATGCGAAATTTTCTCGATCAAACGGGTGGCCTTTGGATGCGTGATGCGTTAGTCGGAAAAATAGCCAGTGTATTTTCGAGTACAGGGACACAGCATGGTGGTCAAGAAACCACAATCACGAGTTTTCACTCTACACTTTTTCACTTGGGTTTTATCGTCGTCGGTGTGCCTTATTCAGAAAAGCGTCTCACTAATATGGAAGAAATCACTGGCGGAACGCCTTATGGTGCCACAACGCTTGCGGGAGCGGATGGTAAACGTAGCCCTTCAGCAAATGAATTAGCGATTGCGGAATTTCAAGGGAAACATGTGGCTGAAATAGCTAAGGCATTGAAAACCGGTCGGTCGCAATAAAAGTTAAATATTCCCCTCTCCAGGAGCGTTTTTTGCGAGGGGAGAGGGGGAAGGGGTGAGGGTCTGTGGTATTTCTCCTGGAGTAGTTGCTTCTTGGTTTTGGGAGAATAATGTGATTTTCGCAGGTGGATTCCGAGATGCGTAATCCATCCCGTCAACGATGCCCAAAACAGTACAGACCACGACACAAACAATAAATCCCGTTCCTAATGTGGCAAGGCCTAAAAGAAATCCTACGCTAAATCCAATGGCAGCACCCGTTGTCGCGGATTTTGCAATAGATTTTGCATAATGCTGAGCGATTTCACTTTTGCTCGGTCTTTGTACCCAAGGAATGTCATTTACAGTAACCATGGTCAAATTTGGTTGAATTTCATCTTTTAAAAGCGGAAGATTGATAGATATTTTATTTTGGTTCTCTATGAATAAATTTTCAAATTTTTGTTCCAATATTTCAGATTGCATATAGGAAAAAAATTCTTTTTTTGTTTTTTTCAATGTCTTTAAAGAAAATGTATCGTAACGATCATCAATCTTTTTTCTATAAAAATGATGACTGTAAAGAATACCTGTTTTTTTATTCTTATCATTATTTTTCATGATGGCGATAAAAAAAAGGCTTGGGTCATCTTCTGCAACGACAGTTGTCATCCCACATCTTTGATTAAAATGATTCAGATAAGAAAAGCTCACTCTATAATAGTCCATACAAGTGATTTCATTGACAATGTCTTCAAAAGGTCCACCAAAAAAATCGCCTTGTGTATATTGGCTTCCTTCTTTCATCCAGCCGCGAAAATAATATCTTTTTTGCGTTGGCGATGTCGTAAACATCTTTACGCCACCACGGTTGATATCTATTTCTACCGCGCGATCGACTTCCTTGGGAGGGTATTTTTTTTGTGTGAAGAAAAAAAGCGTTTCTTTGCTATGTTCTTTTTCATCGATAATTTTGCGTGGTAAACAAGACAAAAAACGTCTTCGATAGATATTACCTGGAAATCTTCGTTCTGCAAGCCATAGAATCCCTGTTTCATAGTTGTCGAAATATAGCGCTTTTGGCATCAAGCTCCTCGTTTTTTTGACAAATAGTTATGCATTGTATGATTTTTTTAATTAAAAATCTATCGCAATGTTTTCGCGAGCCGCAAAAGCGCGTCATGAAACTCTTTTAATGCATAAATAAACATCGCAAAATACACAAATCTTTTGTCATTATTGATGAGTTCTAATCGTAAAGGCGTCAAATGCTTAAAATCATTTTCGATCTCTGTGATTTCTGCATAAAAATCTTGAATGTTTTCAGTCAATTTTTTTAAATCGAGGACGGTTGCGAGTGCGGTGATAAATTTTTCGATTTTGACTTGTGACCGTTTCAACGGTTTTTGAATTTGATTCAGTAATTCTGGATCGTATTCGTAACGTGCGGCATGATGAAGCGTAAATAATATTTCACTGATTTGATTCATTTTCATAAAAAAATAACGATGTCCTCTTTGAAGCGTAATATCAAATCCAATGGAATAAATCCATAGTGGTAAATGTTCGAGTTCTTTTTCGAGACGAATTTTTGCGATTTCCGCCCGTTTCGTATTTTCTCTTAAAAGAAGGGATACAATACTTGAAAAATACAATGTAAATGACTCAAGAACAGGAATCAATGTTTCTCGAAATTCACGATCGACACGATCAGGAAATATCAAAAGATTAACAACAATACCAATTAACGCGCCGATCGTGATTTTGAATGCGCGCAAATAAAGCTCATCCATATTTGAAAATATTAAAGTAGCAATGGCGACCACTATTATTAAAATTAAAAAATGTAACAAACCTTGATAAAGTGCGCTGCCTCTTTGTGTAAGCATCACAAAAAATGTGCTCGCCATGATCCAGCCTTCTGGTTTTGTTGAAAGATAAGCACTGGCAAAAAGCGCGAATAAGAGCGCGATAGTCACACGAAGAATGTGTCTTACTTTATTTGAGGTAAACGAGAATTTTGCCATATTAAATTACTCGACTTTTCAATTTCATCCCCTAATGCATAAAGGTCTTGAATAAAAAATATAAAAACAATCGGATCTCGGACGATAATTTTTAATGTATGTTGATAGAGTGATTCGAAAGCATGGATTTGTTGAAGTAAATGGTCGGTTGAAATTAAAGAACGATGAAAAAAAGATTTTCCCAATTGATTAAGCAAATGCGTAGAGATATTCTGAATCGTTCTTAATTCTCGTGCACAAATTTCAAATAGTGCATAATCTTGAACGCGATATCGTAATAGATGTAGGGAAAATACGATTTCGTATAAATGTTCATAAATATCAATCAGTGGCTTAAATTCGCGGGCGCGTTTGGTTCTTTTTCGGGCTTTTTGCAAACTTAAAAAAAATGCGGTTCGTCTTTTATAAAAAAGTTTTGCGTACATAGGTTGATTTTTTAAAAAATCTTCTTTTAGATAGGCATAAAAAAATGCTTCTTGTAATTTTGCCAGCGTAAAAAAAACCCGCGCGAAACATTTTTTTCGGCTATGCGTTTCAAATTTTAAAAATAATTTTTTAAAAATGGGATTGTTCCTCTTTCTTGATATTTTGCCAATAAGCTTTTTTCAATAAAAACGTTAAAATAAATAAGATACATAAAAATCCAATGACCCAAAACCCTAATCGGTGTTGCGTGACCGCGTAAGGTTCGGCTGCGTAGCTTAAAAAATTGACGATATCCGTGGCCATTTGGTCGAATTGATCTCCCGTCATGGATCCTTGTTTTTGTAGTTCGACAAGATCATACCATTGAAACGTGTGTTGATACACGCCAGCTGCCATTTTAATATTGGGTGCAAGCATTTGTGTGCCTTGGAAACTTGCAAACATATCCGGCATGGCTGTATTGGGATAGACCAGATTATTAAATCCCGTTCTTGAAGATTTATCGATATAAAAACTATGGATATAAGTATAAATCCAATCTGCACCACGCACATCAGCTTCTAAAGATAAATCTGGCGGTTTTTCATTAAAAGGCCATTGTTTCACATGAAGCGGCATTCTTTCATAGGTGATGCCAGCTTCTTTTGCAATAGGATCATAACGTAAATAGATGAGCGCGTGACAAGCGATACAGATGGTTGAAAAATACTTCGCACCGCGTTTGATGGAGGCGGTGTCGTGTATATTGACGGGTGCTTTTGCTAATTCCATAGTCACTTCAGTGGCAAAGAGGGGGGAGGT
>JABDEF010000004.1:43533-43794 GCA_013287235.1 Gammaproteobacteria bacterium | reverse complement strand
TGTTCGATTGATGGTGTTAATCGTGATTTGGGTCCTGTCAATGGACAAGAGCCTATCAAAGAAGAAAATAAGTTATTGTATTGGATGATTAATTATATTTTCACGATATACAATCAATTCAGGCTGACATTGAAAGATCTTCATCATATTGTGAAAGAAGAGAACTTGATTAAATCCACTGAAAAGCGAAATAGATCCTTCAGTTATCTTCCACCAAAACATTATCATGCTATCCACAAAGCAATTTTTGAGGAATATCTT
>JABDEF010000004.1:0-43523 GCA_013287235.1 Gammaproteobacteria bacterium | reverse complement strand
AGATAGCACGGTGCAAGAGGAAAAAAATACATTGATTTTAAAATAGGGAATTGAAAAATGAGTCAGGATAGACATAAAAAATTATTTAAATCAACAGAAACCGTTAAATATTTACAATTTTATCGATTAGCATCTCATTTGACGGTTGAAAATCAGCGCGTCGTTTATCATTTTACGGATAGTCATAATGCGAATATTTTTTTAAATTCAGCAAAATCTAAATTTTGGGCACGGGATCCAATTCAAAAAACAAAAATCGCAACAGCACGCTGCAGTCATGCAGAGCTTTATCAACGTTGTATTACGGTGGCATTGGCGCCGACACAGTTTGATACGCTAGTGATGAAACATGGATATGAAATATTATCTAAATTGAATGATGCATTAAATCGTAGTGATAGTAATTATATTACCTCGACACCGTTCACGCACCGCTTATGGATAAATCAGGCAACGCTTTTGGTATCCAAACATAAAAAAGAAGCAAATATTTTTCATTTTTTAATGGATACTTCTTTTGATAATTTTATTTCACATGTTGAAGAAGATATTTTACATCAAATTTTAAAGTTAAAATTTAAAAAAGAGTCGCTTGTTGCAGCCAATCAATATTTTTTAGCATATCTTATGTTTGATGTACTCAAAAAAACACTCAATCAATCTGAAGTCGGAACACTTGTGACAGATCAAATCATGTCACAAAAGATGCATCATGCTATCGCCATGCAAAAATTAGCGAAATCCGTTGAAGAATGTTTAGTCACAATAGGCGCAGATAAACTGAATGCATTTGCGATATCTCAGTATGATGAAATTGCTAAAAATCCTTTTATTTTAAATTATCTTCTACCTTATTTAACAGATAATACAATCAATAATCTTGCATTGCATGTGATAACAAAAAATAATATCTATATTAATGATATGGCAAGCGCCTTATTCTCGAAGCCGGAAAAACTCAACCCGGAATTACTGGGGATTTTATATTATCTCAAAAATCGATTTTTTTATAGAGATAACGATCATAAGTTTTACGTTAGCAAAGCATCGCATGCCATGTTTGAATATGCAGAAAAATGGAAAGATAAGATAAAAGATAATTCATTGTTGAAATCCATCGATTTTTATGATGGGGCAACATCAAGAGATGATTGGTCATCAATGGCTTATAATATTGTCGCTGACGCCCCACCTGTGACTCATCATAAATTGACGTTTTCACTTCAGAGTCAAATTGACGAAGTGAAATGTGAAAAACTTCCCCCCACTTCGATGATAGATTTTTGTCATGGTCAATTAAAATTTCATCAGTTAGATAAAGACATTTATGGACAGCTGAATAAAATAATATTAAAAGATAGTCATTCTCAAAATATGGTGATTCTCCGCTTTCAGGGTAAAGATGAGTCTATACAAACCTTAGTAAAAGAATATAAAACAGCACATTATTTAAAAAATCATGCAGAAGATCTTGCGCTACATTCATTTTTTCCTGAACCATTAGGTGTGACACAAATGTCTGGTGTGAAGCGTTGGATTAAAGAGAAGATTGCTCCTGCTGTTTATTCTGAAATATGTGATTTTCTCTCGGATTCTCACAGACATGGTGTGTATATATCTCAAATCAATAAAGAAAATGAAAAATATTTGGAGTATGTATGCCACTATCATGACTTCGAAGTTTCAGAAAAAGAGTATAATGAAATCAATCGTGTGATAGTAAATGATCTTTTTACTTTATTAAAACAAGGTATGATTATCAATCCTTTGGCAAATTTATTACATAATACACAAACGCATGCATTTGCGCGCATTGATAAAGGGCATTATTTTGTATTAGCAGATCTTATTCGTCATGTTGAGATGGGTTCAGGGCGTTTAGATAACTGGAAGTTTTGTGTTTCATGGTTCAATTCGAATATTCGACGCAGTGGATTAATGGATTTATATCATCATATTTCTTTTCAAGATTTAATGAATGATTCCCCATTTATGAATAAATATCATGAATATGCATTGAATGTATATCATAATGATGCAATTAATTTTGTTCTTGCAAATGTCATAGCAGAATACCAATATGTACTATTCTTACTTGCGGGAATTAGAGGAAGTGAATTGACAAATTCATATGGGCAATCCGAAGATGAAATTCATGCGATTTGGCAGGGTCTTGCAAAACTTATCATACAAAATTGTGCACAAGGCGCAAGTTTTTTGACACAAAAACCAGAGCATGAAATAGAAAAAATATTATCAATTTTTATCGATGTTGATCGTTTAGCAAGGCAAATGCGGTATTGGATGAATAATGAATATATTAGCGATATCATGCAAAACAAAGTCAAAGAGGGTATTTATCCGAAAGATACGAAGGTTCAAGTTGATTTTCGTTATTTTAAGAAAGAGACATTCAATGAAACGGCAGGCTTTTCTTATGATGGTGTTGAATCAGATCTTGGCACTTTCAATGGACAAGAACCTATTAAAGAAGCCAATAAATTATTTTATTTCATGGTCATTTATATCTTTACCCAGTATTCAAGATTACATCTGACTTTGAGTGAGGTACATCATCTTAAGCCAGATGATCCAACTGCATTTAAACATTTATTTGGTAAATCATATCATCGTATTCACAAATATTTATGTCAGGAAAGGTTATTGCAAAAAAAAATTATGCCCGATGACATAAAAGAAAATATTCAAAAAGCATTAGAAACGCATAAACGAGAAGAGGCTGCATATACCATCGCACATTTTTGGCGAAAACATAAAAACTATAAATCAAAAGATGTCGAAATGAAAAAGGATTCGAATATGAAAATGTAAATAAAGTGATATACAAAATCAATTTGATTTGGTAAATGGGAAAGTTTTACATAATAAAAAATTAAATTACGGAAAATTTGTCATGCTACATCAAGATTATAAGACTCTATTTAATCAATTATCTAAAGAATTTAATAATAGCTTAAACATACAGATATCTAAACTCCGAATAAAAACAAAAAGTAAAGAATTAGAAAAAATATTGGAGCCATCTGCAATAGTCAATCGATTAATGCCTTTTTGTGGTGATGAAAAAGAACCAGGATTTGAAAAAAGAAGATATCATTTATGTAAGCTTATTGAACATAGCTTGAGCTCTCTTAAATCACCCGAATGTAAAAATAAAATGATTAGGACAGTGAGTTTATTAGCAGAAGATGATTTATTTACGCTAACGAGAATGGTTGGTATCACTGAAAAAGAATTTGCCGAAGGTGATGATCCGATATTAGACTTACGTAGCAAAACGATAAATGATGCGAAATCTGAACTCAATGAAGATCTGTTATGTAATCAGATAAATAAACAATTTTTAACGGATAATTTTTCTACTGTTTTTACTAAAAATGAAGCCAATAGAAGTCCTATTAATGGCGCAACAGCACAAGAGATAGAAGTCAAATCTGAAATTCATCTTAAATCATTTTTGGAATATGTCAAACTTTGCCATCGTATAGAAGAAAAACCTTTTTTACTCGATTTGGATTTTAATTTTTTATGTAATGATGTAAGTCATATACCGACGGATTTTTTCGATACCCCTGATGGAATTAAGATATTAAATGTATTTAGGTTTAAAAATTTATCTAAAGCCGATAAATTGGATCATTTAAATGAATTTACAACACTCATCCGAAGTCTACCTAAAGGTATAGTTATACTAGAAGGTTATGGCGAAATGCTAAGCCAGATGCCAGTGAAATATATTCAAAATCACCATGAGGTTTTATTGAAAGCCCTGAATGATTCAGATCACATGATGAATCTTTTATATTCTCCCGAATTTTTTGAATTGGTAAGAAAATCACACGGAAATGATTTTATTAAAAAATATATTACTCAAATTAGTTTATTAAAAGAGTTAAAACATTATCCAGAAAAATCTAATTATGACAAACAAATTCTTCAAGAGATTATTAAAGCTAAATTTGAAACAAATGAAATTAAAGATCGTGAATGGTTAAATTTCCTAAGTATCATTAAAGATGAGACTGATCTTCATCAATTTTCATTCAATCTATATATGGGCAGAATAAATAGTTCTTTAGAAGAATGGCTAATATCTGCAGACACAGATGATCAAATAGAATTATTTGAGCTATTGGAATCAAAAGAAAAAGTACTGAATTATTTTGCACTATCAAAGAGTGACACTTTAAAAGAATTACCTAAAATAAAAAACTTTATCGAATCTCAAAAAACGAATGCTCTTGAACAATTACTGACGCGATTTGTTTTCGATGAGCGAGATGAAAATGAATTAAACAGAGTAAAAAATCTTTTTAAGGCACCACCACCTGAACTACATTCACCTCATGATGAAGATATTACAAATATTAAAGCGAAGCTCGATGCATATCAAAAAAAGTATTTAATCGTAGATAAAAAGGGGCATGCAAAACCAACATTATTAACACCTCAAAGACGCGCTGACGCCTATAATCAAGTTGCACCCCATTTAAAAAATGGCAATGATAAATTAAAAGATACATTATTAAGTCAAGAGTTTAAAACAAACATTGGTGTGAAAAGTTATCGACGTCCATTAAAATTATTTCAAGCATTGATGCTGTGGGCAGAAAAACGCATACAAGAACAAAATGAAATTAAAACTTATTGGGAAAATCGTGCAAAGATTTGTGCGAAAGTTAAAAATAACGATGTTTTATTGTTAGAGTTGCTATTAGATATCGAAGTATTACATCTTTTAACCGCTCAAGAATTATCGATGCTATTTACGAGCGGCAATAAAGGATTATTTGCTGAAATTATCGTACGTGCTTATCCAAATATAGAATTACCTATATTTGAATGGCAAGGGAAACAAATCAAAACAGATTTTTTAAAGCAGTTAGTTCCAAAGACCGATAATATAGCAGACTTGGACTCTGCAAATAAAGTTCGTTATGAATATCAAATATCACAATATATCCCAACCGCATCAAAATATCCTGGAAGAAGTCCTGATGATGCTGCTCTAAATAAGGAACAACTCTATCAGTTACAAGATCAAGATATTGCAGTCGGTGAGCAGATATTATCAGAAGATTTTAAAAATGAAATTATACCTATTTCTATTTATAACATTTCAGAAAATGATGCTACATACATAAAACATTATAAAAAAAAATCTGGAAAAGAAGAAAAGTATAACTTTGAGTATATTGCAATAAAATACGATGCGCCTTACGAATTAGACGAAAAAAAATCCCTTGATAGAGATAATAGTTTTCAGACAATCTATTTGGTGCCCATTAATCCTGCACAAGCAATACTGGTCGATCAAAAAAAAGAATTAGAACTTAAGCAACAAAGAAATTCAAAATTGTGGGCATACAATGAGTTTAAAAACAAAATTCGTTTCATTGCAGAATCCCTTGATCTTACAAACACTGCTGTTATTGCCGGTATCTGTAATCTTGATGGACATCATTATGTGCCTTATTTTATTTATCGAGATGAAAATAAAAAATTCTTTATATTAACCATCGATCCTTCTTATGAAACATCGCCCATGTTAGAGGATTGCTTTACAGATATTTTTCCAGGATGTGTATATCAAGATGCACATATTGTGCAGCAAGTTCGGCAAAGAGATTGTGGCTTTAATAGTTTGGAATCTATACGAGCCATTGCGGCCAGTTTGCATTCTCCAAAACCCATTTTGTCTATTTTAGAGGACAAAATGCATTTTGATCCAAGAGGGTTAACCGTCAATGGAGAACCTTTTAAAGGTTTTGATTACGAGCGTGAAATGCATTATTTTACACAAGAATTTATTCAACAAGGAGAAAATAATCGCAAGCGTTGGGCTAATAAATTCAGAAAAAAAAACCAAGTGAATTATGGTGGTGATATTGTTTTAGAATATAGTTATGATGAGAATGTAGACTACCAACAAACAAATGATGAGATGGAAGAACTAGTCTCTATCATTTCTGCCGTCATGGTGGATGCTGAATTATTAGAGGCTTATCACAAACAGTATATAGAAAGACTAGATTTACCTTCGTCAGAACAGTTAAAAAAAATTAAAGAAAAACTTTTGCAAACAGGTTTCAATTTCAATGACACATTGGAAGGCAAACCAGGGACTGAAGCTATTTTAGCGATTTATAAAATGAATTATAAAAAAGATACTGCAATAGGATTATGGAATATATTCAAAAATAGTTTCTTACATCGATTTGTACTTAACAAAGATTGTACGCCAGAAAGTCTTTTTCATGAGTTTACTCAAACTGAAAAATATATAGAATATTCTAAAATAATACCAGAGACAGAACGCGATGAATTACGAAAAAAAGCAATCGTATTAGCAGCAGATAAAATAAAAAATGAAATATTTAAGTTAAAACTAGCATACATTTTTTCATATATCCATGAAAATACGGAAGTCTTGTTAAAATCTATTGAAGTCGAGCCAGATGCTGATTTAATTGTTAATTCTATCATAGTTGCTTTGAAAGAAAGCAAAGAAACGCATGAGGATGTGATAGTTATCTTAAAAAATGCAGATACGCTAAGGCAATTGCAAAAATATATTTCTCAAGAAATCAATCAGCTTGTTGAGAAAAAAACTGACTATTATTTTGACTATTTAGAAAAAAACCATCAGCTTTTTCAATATCAGAAACTAATCGAACAGAATAATATTAATATATTTCAATTAGAATCGATGATGAGAGATCTTTCTGAACAAAAAGAATTAAATCCAAAAGCGGTATATTACCCCCTCATTCAAAAACCGCTCAGTCAAAAATATCAAACAAAATACTTAAAAATTGTTTATGAACAACTGGAGATATATGTGGATTCAGTTTTAAACCATCCAGATGCGCTCGGTCATTTAAAGAAATTGGATAGTAAAACGCAAATGGATCTTTCTAGTAAAAACAATGATTATAGTGGATTATTTGAAGAACTCTTAAATCTTATAAAAATTCCTTTAACCGTTAATCTAAGAGAAGAAACACCTCATGGAAAAATGGTTACTGAAATGCTCGAAAATAAATTGCCAATCCTTAGCCTTAATATTGTAAAATCGCGTTATCATCATTATTTTAAAAGTTTGATAAAATCAACAACCCTTTCTGAATTACAAGAATTCAAAATTTCGGATCTTCAAACATTATGCCAGCATAAAGAACTTAAATTCTCACCAACCGAAAACATGACTGATTTTTTAACTTTATTTCAAGATAATTATAATAGGGATCAGATCAAAGCTTTTGAACATCTAAAGGAGGTAGAAAAACAAGTCAAAGATTATAATGAGATGATAGAATATTGTTTTGAATATAAGCTTCTGACACCCGTGCGTATATCATATTATCAAAATCGTTCGGCGTCTTTTGCTGAAAGAAAAAAAATATTAAGTCATTTACCGTTGAATAAATTTTTCATAGAAAAAATTGAATTATCGAAGAACATGAGTTTAATATTTATTGATTTGGCAAATGAATTATTCCATGATAAACGATATCAAAAAGATTCTGTTGAATATGGGTCATACTCGACTTATGTTCAGCATCTTTTATGTCGTTTGCTTAATATTCGGCAACCAAAAATCTTATTAACTGCACAAGAAAAACATCAATTGGATATTCAATTACGTCATCATTTACAAAATCGTAATCAAATTATTTCTTTACATGACACCTCAAATATTCTTTTGGAAAAATTTGAGAGAAAACATACGCCTAATACCTATGGCCGTCCTTTAACGCTCAGAATGTTGATGGAATGTCTGCATTATTGGCGTCTGCGTCTCCCTCAGTCTGAACGTTTCCAATCGGATCAAGGCCTTTCTCCAATATATTTTCAATTGGTTGAAATAGTCAATCAAATTCCATTAACGGATATCGATAAAGAATTATCTTTTGATAGCATTCAGCGAATTAAACAAATATTACAAATCAAATCAGATTTTAGTATGCATGTGAAGATTTGGTCACATAAACATAAATCAGCTGAAGTGTTAGCCTTAGGCGCATTGTTGAATTCAAAGTCGCTATCTGAAATCGTTTACCCTGATCATAAAAAGACTTCATCGAGAGAGCCCTTAAGATGGACTCATATCAATAAATTAAGAAAAAAAATATATGATATAGAAGAATTACCTCATTCAACACAAACACTATTAACAGATTTGAAATTAGATAATATCACTGCTGAAGAATTTAAATGGTATTTTCCAGAAATTCGCGATTTACAAAAAGCGATTTATGCGATAGAAAACCGTCATGAAAGAAAAAAAGATTTTGTATTAGATTATACGGATATTCAAATTCTAAAAAATTTATTAAAGTGCTATTTACGAATTTATAGAGCGGGGAATCCTAACAATACCTATATTGTTTTGGCTGCGCTCCTTCAAGCAAATACTGCTGAAAAAGAAATCTCCGTCTGGCAATTCATTATATCTGATCTGCTTCGAGATGCATCATTAGAAGGCAAACCATTTTCTGGATCAATCAACCGCTCACATACTAGAGAGTCAAGCAATTTTTATCAAAATTTGGTTCAAGAAGCAAAACAAATTTGTCATGGAGATGATTTAGAAAAAATAATAATATTTATTCATTCAGCTGGCCAACTGGAACATAGCAGTCCTTATAGCCTATATGCGAGTACGATTAAATTAATAAATGCTCGCTTTAAGGAAACTATTTTTTTTGCAAGAGAAATTGATCAATTAACGCATGTTTTTAAAGAAATTGCAAAGAGTACTTTACCAATAGCTGATACGATAAAAGAATTACACCACTGGACTGAAGGTTTAAAAAAATCGATATGTAAGAAAACCATTATTTACCAAAAAGACATGTTGATGATGTGAATAATTTAAAGTGGTCTTTTTTTGATTTCTGACCTATTCTCCTGATACGTTATTTCACATATCTGCGTCAATGCTCGAATTAACATGGGATAGTATGCGACTAAATAATCCATGGCATATAAACGTGTATAAACATTTTCATCTGATAAATTCATCAGTGCTTTAAATAATGGTAAATAACTATTTTTTAAGTAAGGGTATAAAATAAAAATACAATGAAATACGGTCTCTACTTGTAATTCTTTCAAAGTAATTCCTAAGCTGTAGATATCTTCAGCGCGTGTAAAAAGATATTTTTTATCTTTTGATACATAACTTTTTTCATCAAAATCAAGAAATTTCGGTGATAGATAGGCAAGTGTTCCAGAATATTCATTATTTCCCTTATAAACGCCGTTTTTCATTTTTACGCAACTATCAAAATCAATCAGTTCAATTTTACCGGATCTATTAAGCATGATATTACTGGGCTTAATATCGCGATGTAAAAAACCTTTTTGATGAAGGCCATGAATGATTGAAATGGTATCCCCTAAATATTTTATATAATTTAGAAAAAAATAATTCCATTGTAACCGACTTTTTTCAGTATTGTCTGATTCAATGATGTTTTTTTGAATGGTTGAAAAAATAATGGGATCAGCTAATTTTGATAAATCGATTCCATGGATTAAAGGTGATACGGAATAAACAAAATAATCAACGGCGAAAATATCGACAGAAATGCCATAAATTTTTGACAATGCGCAGGAATGTATTTTTGCGAGTTTAAACGTTGCATCTGATACTTCTTGTAAAATATCCTTTGCATATTCCACTAATTGTTGCTTTGATAATGTGTGATAGTCCTTTTTGAATTGAATACAATATAATGTCGAAAGTATTTCATCATATTGATTCAAAAATTTATTTTTATGATCACGTAAAATTTTTGCCATTGTGAAATAATCGATTTTGTTTAATCCTTCTTTAATAGCAACCCAACGTGATTTTCGAAAAAGTGAAAATTCTTCTGCGGCCCAGACAGTGCCACATCCACCTATTCCCAGTTTGATCTCTGATAATACATAAATTTTATTGCCATAAAATAGAATATTAAAGGGTATTTCTATCGATTTTTTAATGAATCGTGGGTGGGCACTGATGCTATTTTTTAAGTGAATCATGTGATTGATTTGTTTTTGATTGAGCAATGACTGATTAGATTTCATCCGGCGTTTTTGTTCTGCGATCGAAAGCGCGTCATTTGTTCTATGATGAAACATTTTTAAAGTCCTTTTGTTATTTTCAAGATTGATAAAATATTTTCCAAATAAATTTATTAAAATTTATTGCTAAAGCATTGCATTGTTGCATTTGATGTGTGTAATATTATCATTTCCTTGTTTTAAAACGGTATTTAAAAATAATTCAGGATGAAATCACATGTCAACAACATTTCTTGAATCTATATACAAAAAATATACGGATGTTATGCCAAAAGGTGCGGGTGCACTTTTTAGTATACAAATGTTTTCCACACTTTCATTCAGTGTACTATATTCAACATTAGTTTTATATGCCACCAACGGTTTAAAATTGAGTGATGCTGTGTCAACAGGCATTACAGCTTCTTTTATTGCATTCAATTATGCTTTGCATTTGTTGGGCGGCTATATCGGCGGGCGCTATTTATCTTATCGAGTATTGTTTTGTATTGGAATGATTTCACAAATTGTGGGGTGTATATTTCTCTCGTTTAATACACTGACATTTTTTTATTGGGGGCTAGCAACTTTCTTGGCAGGCTGCGGGCTCAATGTCACGTGTATTAACTGTATGTTGACGCAATTGTTTAAGCCGCAAGATAAACGTCGAGAAGCCGCATTTTTATGGAATTATAGTGGAATGAATGTTGGTTTTTTTGTCGGATTTGCAGTGAGTGGTTATTTCCAATTACTTGGTAATTATAGTACATTATTTCTTTTAGCAAGCCTTGGTAATGTGATAGCGGTTTTAATTACCTTTTTTAAATGGCGCTTATTGAATGATATTAATACCCGTGTGGCACATCTTCCAAAACAAAAACGAAAAATGGCAACTATCAATGGATTTATGATGATTTTCATATTGGTATTTGCATTACGATTTTTGCTAGAACATGCGGAAGTCAGTAATAATCTTGTCATGTTTGTCGGCGTTTTAATGGGTTTTGTGATGTTGACGCTTGCATTTCAACAACCCAATAAAGAAAAGCGTAATAAAATTTTAGCTTACATTGTGCTTGCATTAACTTCTCTTGTTTTTTGGACTTTATATCAATTAGCACCCATGGGTTTAACCTTATTCATCGAAAGAAATGTTGATAGGCATTATTTAGGTTGGATGATAGCGCCACAATGGGTACAAAATATTAATACGATTGTCATTATTATAGGCGGACCGGTTTTAAGTATGATTTTTTCCGCGCTTCGTGAGCGAGGCATTAATATGACGATACCATTACAATTTTCTGTTGCATTAATTTTGATTGGGGTTGCGTTTGCAATTCTGCCCATAGGTATTTATTTTTCTGATCTACACGGACTTTCACATTTTAATTGGATATTGGCGTGTTTTATTTTGCAAAGTATCGGTGAGTTGTTTATTTCTCCCATTGGATATGCCATGGTTGGACAATTTGCGCCAGAACATTTGCAAGGTTTAATGATGGGTACTTGGCTCATGATTACTGGGGTTGCGGCAACCCTATCTGGGTATTTTTCAAGTATAGCACTTGGCAACTCATCATCCATTGACCCCATTGTGACAAACTCAAGTTTTAGCTATACGTTTGGATTGTTGGGGTGGATTGCGATTATCACAGGTTTGCTTCTTATCTTTCTTATTCCGTTTATATTACATTTAACACAGGAAAAAAAGTTATTTGTAAAAGCGGAATCTACTGCTTAATTTTCTGTCATGCCAGCTTAAAGCATGCTGGCATGACAGAAAATTTTGTTATTCACTCTGCAATAACATTTATATTTAAACCTTGTAAATGCTGATACTATTTTGTATCTTGTCATGAAATTAATAAGTAGATTAATAATCATCAGAATTAAATAAAAATTATATAGAGAATAATAACATGTCAGCTTCATCATCTCATTTCATTGAAAAAAAATTAGATATTGCGCAACAAGACTCAGAACAACCCATTCAGCAATGTATTGTTTTAACAGCACCGCTTGCATTAGAAGATGAAATATTAGATCCAGTGATAACGCGTCCGATACAAGCTCTGGAAAAACATGGCTGTAAAGTAACGCTAATAGGTGATGGCAAACGGGATTTAAACCAGGCTGACATCAATCAATTATTGAGTTTACTTGAAAGCCATTCTGGGCGCACTTTGCTATATATTAAAGCTCATGGCTTTGTAGATCCAAAAGACGGACACATAATGGCATTTGGAAAAGAAAATGCAACAAAAAAAACAACGGACTTTTTTAGAAAAATTGCCAGTGCCCTTAATGACAAGCCCATTGATATCGTTTCTTCCTCATGTTTTAGCGCGCATGTTTGTGAAGAATCAGTATCCAGCATACTTCCGCCAGGATCGAATTTTGTAGGTTTGAATTATAAAGAAGGTGATATGGGGGATCATATCTCAATGGCTGAGAATCTACTTGTTCAACCTGTTAACAAACGAGGAATATCTGCTGAAAAAATGCTCCTAGCTTATTTAACATTGCCTATTAGCGTGGACCAAGTGAATCCCGAGATTTGTTCGATACAATATTCGAAACCACTAGCAGATAAATTGTTAGCACACGTAGGGAAAGAATTTAATGCTGCTGAAAAAGAGGCTATATATCGAGAATTATCTAGTTATATGGAGTCTTTTCGCGATTATTATCCTCTACCCATGGAGTATAAAACTCCTGTTGAGATGTTGGATATGCTAATGGGTGTAATTGAAAATAAGAACCATGATTATTTTTCTAAATTTCCTACCAAGCCTCACCCACTTCTTCTAGCTGTTGCACATGCAGCGAGTAAAGCATCTCAAAAACCAGTGCATGTAGAAACAAAACAATCAACATATATCCCATCTCCCAAAGAGAGAGAAAAAACCAGTGATTCTAGTCATACAGGATCAAACATGATGAAAATGGTGAGTTATGGTTACTGGAAAAAAAATGAATGGTTATTAAATCAGCTTAAACAGCACTCTCCGAATCAGTGGGTGAGTCTTCCTTTTAAAGCCGTTCAGCATGTGTTGGATTTTAGCGGAAATTTGATGGAAGATAAGAATGTTACAAGCGCTGGAATTAAGACAGCCGTTGATATGGTATGGGAACATTTAATCAAACGTGGACCTGCTTTAAGTGTTGATTTGATCGGTTCTGCGGGTGATTTTATGGTAAGGCGAGCAGAAAAACAAATTTCTGAATTAGAACGATCTGAACGTCCAGGTGATATGCCCTCACAAAAGCTAGAATTGCTATATGAAGGGAGAGATTTTTATAATTTAATTCGACTTCCCAAATTAGCAATCGATGGTGTAAAAAAACTTGCCTTAGATACTTATGAGAAAATATTTCCCTCAAAAACGACTGCGACTTTATTAAATCACATCGCGCCTTCTGCTAAAGAAGGACTACAAAATCATAGTGATTATTTGCTTTATCGGGTGCAGAAATTAAATCAACAGTCGATGCTTGCATCCGATTTTATGCGTACGGCTGCATTTAAAGATGAATTATATCGTTTACAAATGGAGAATAACCTTTCCTCGGAGCAAACTCAGTTATTAGCGCTTTATACTAGCGGTCGGTATACCGAGCACAAAACCCGTATTAAAAGTAGTACAGCACCTAATCCGGCCTTATTAAAAAAAAGCTTACAGACATTACAAACAAATATCACTAGAGATTTGTCTCAGCATCCAGACAAAAGTACTATTTTTAAGACAGTACAACAAACATCAAGAAAAAGTCAGGCAATCATACAAGACTCTTTCTTATTAGAAAGACACGATGAAACTTTTAGAGAACGCATACAACAAACGAGCTGGGAAATTAACGCAGTCACTGGTTTTTGTAGCCAATTAGCACGCGTAAGCGGAGCCTCCTTAATTGCTCGAAAAATGCAGGCCATTGGTAGCGGTGCAGCACAATGCCTAAGCGGTGTTGCTGCATTATCTATGGGTAATCCATTGGGATTGCTTCCCATTTTCAGTAGTTTTTTAGGATTATTTGACGATGAAGATGACGATGACAATGGGATGTCGATAATAAGCAGTCAAATCAGCGAAGTGCATCATGATATGATGAAAGGATTTAATGAGATTAGGCTACAACAAATCGACATTGCTCGTGGACTCGTATCTGTCCACCACCAAACGATGAGCCGTTTTGATCATGTAGATTATAATCTTGGTATTATTCAGCAACAAATTAATCAAACTTATCAATATTTAACTGCGCAAAATAATCATATCAGTCATCAAATTGGTTTATTGAGCCAACAATTAAGTGAAGGATTACAAGCTGTACACACAGATATTATGCATGGCTTCAAGGTCGTCAGCGAAGGAATGAGTAAAGGATTTACCCATTTAGATGAACATCTTAGCAAGGGTTTTGACTATCTCGATCAAGAAGTAAAGCTTCAGTCGCGTGACATGCGCGCCAAAATATCAGAGCAAATATTATTAGAAAGACAATATTTTGAAAGTTTGAATCGTGAACAAATGCATCAATCAAAAGAATTAAAACAACATTCCCTGCAATTGACTGCTCTGCATCAACAGGCGGTACAGACGCAAAAAAAACAAATCAATGAAACACGAAAAGAAAAAGAACGTGCATTAATCAAATATGCTGAGCATGTTTTATTAGATGATTTTGCTATTGAGACATTTAATAAAAATGAGATTGAATATAACCTAAGTAAAGCAATGGTTAGCGAATTCAGAGCGACCTATACACCCAAGGAAATATTGAGTGAACTGGGCGAGAGCGATCGATGGCAAGAAATGAATCCTTTTGATGTCATTCATTTACTGCATCCTGGCGAGAATGTGCCATTAGTACACTTCCCTACGCAACAAAAAAACCTGCTTGCGATGGTTAAATGGCTAACGCAGAAAAAAACTGTGCCAAGAGAAGAACTTTTTCAATTAAAAAATCAAGTAAAAAAAATCCGGGATATTTTGCATTTTTGTCATGCGCTAGCAAAACCTGATGCAATCGAAAGGGCATTTTCAGAAATAAGCGCAAATGTAGCAACATTAGGAAATGCCATTGAACAACAATTAATAACATACAACAATGAGTATACCGATCAATGCTGCAAACGATTACAACATATGTTGAAACAACATGAAAATAATCGCGATCAATTAAAAAAAGATGAATTAAAAGAAGTATTGGCATGTTTAGCAGATCGTTTGAAGCAACCTCTCGAGATCAAAGTTTTTGATGAAAAAGTAAACATTGTACATGCCAAGCCACAAGCTTATTTTGTTTATCCAGCAAAAGGAGAGCGTTTACAATACGCATTACCATTAAGTGACGATAAATTACCTCCCATACCAAAAGAAATTTTGGCATTAGAAGCATTGGAGAAAGGATGGATTCATTTTAGTTATCGATTCAATTCAGAAAAAAATCAATTAAAAGTGCGGGTTAAATTTCAACTTTCGTCAAACGGCAAAAGCTATCCATTACTCTCAAAACAGATAGAAGTAAAAAATAAAAATGATGTGATAAATAATTGGCGTCAATTTACCTGGCCAACAGAGGACAAAGTCCAAAATATGGATGAGTTAAATAAAATTTATGAACAGTGCATAAAAGCCTTACGATTAGAGCTGAATGATAAACTACAACAAGATTTAAGTTGCGATGCATTGCAGGTGCCCATAGAAGCAATTGAAGCGAGTGTTGGTTTATTACATGCAAGATTCAGGCTAATATTCGAAAGTTTTTATCTCAATAAAGATCAAACATTACAGTATGTTTTACAATCCTGTTTAACAGCAGATAAGATAAAACAACTATTATTAGGCTATTCAAGTGATGAAAAACATCCTTTTTTCGCTTTAAAAAACGCAAAAAAATGGTATGCTGCACTGGCAAATTATATTATAGATGCGCTAACAAAGGACACGTTATATGTCGATAATGTGACACTCACGAATGCGTTATTGTTATTAGACAATGCATTATTGGAGTTTATGCCAAAAGATGAAAGGTTAGCCTATCTTAATCATATATTGGAAACCTCACCTGAGGCATCTCTGTTTTTATTGCGCGGCACAATATTTGCCACTGAAAAACATGATTTACCAGCAGCATTGGTAGATTACCGTCAAGCATCGGCTTTAAATCCTGATGATAATCAAATCCGTTCGAAATATGCGGATGCTTTATTTGCATTAGGAGATATGGCGGCCGCCATTCGAGAATATACAAAAATATTAAAGAGAATGGATGATAGTTTAGTGCCACGTGGCGCTCTACCGCCACAACTACAAAATAATTTAGATATCAATAAGGGCGTTATTTTACTTTCTCGAGGAGATGCGTATTTAACCAGTGGTTATCCGGCGGCAGCGTTAGATGACTATCAAATCGCTTGCCAAGTACTTTCTGATCAACCCGAAATACTATACAAAATTGGATTAAGTTATCAAGCATTAGATAAACTGGATTTAGCAAGTGTTTATTACCAAAAAGTATTAAATATTGAACAAGATCATTATGATAGTATGATTGCATTAGCGACTTGTCTTTTTAAACAAAATAAAAAAGTGGAAGCATTTGTTTGGTATCAAAGATTATTAGAAAAAAATCCAGCTTCAATTGAATTTAACTTCCAATGCGCAGAATGCAGCCCCAAAGATGATAAACGAACGGTTGAGTGGCTGTTAAAAATAATTAAACATCCCAAAGCAAGCATTCAGGAAGTACTCCGATGCAGTGAATTAGCGTTGAAGAAAGGGGAATTGCCATGTGCGCAAGTTGCCTATGATAAAATTAAAAATATTATTTCAACCGCTGAGCAATATAAACGTTGTGTTAAAATTTGTTTGCAGTTAGAAGATCCTGATGAATGTCGTATTAATAAAGAAAAATTAGAGAAGTTACTGATTTCTCAACGCATTTTTAAACAAGTTACCCCTCATGTGATATCAAATATAAGAATAGGAAAAAAGTATGTTAAGTAACCAAAAACTTTTAGAAAAAATATCTAATAATAAATTAGAGATATTACAAATTTCTGATCAAATTGCTAATGGAATAGAAAAGTTGAATCAAGAAGAATTGAAGGAGAATGATGTTTTATTTATGAATAGTTTTAAAGACGATCTCTCTTTTTATCTAAAGTCGAATAAGATACTGTCTATTGCTTGTGAAAATGGATCAATGAAGTGGTTTCTTTGGAATATTTCGACTAGAAAAGCAGAACAAATTGGAAATATCGTTTTGCCTTATCAAATATCTCAGCTGAAGGCGGCAGTAATGTCTTCTGGTGAACATTTAGTAATAGGTGATAGCGCTGGGTATGTCTCGATTTTTAATTTAAACACGATGACAGTAGAAGCTTCAAAAAAATACCTTGGTTACCCCATTAGTAATATCAGTTACGCTTCATATGGAAATCTTTTTATGTTTTCTTGGGATAAGAATATTGGATTTGGCAGGTATGATGTATTTACCAAGAAATTTTGTGAAACTGATCTTATTAAAAACTATAGATTTGTACAAGTAAACCCGGGTAACTTTGAATCTTGGGGCGATTCATTTTCACATCCTTTCGATTTATTTGCTCTTGATTTTTCTGAGTATACGCTTTTTACCATAGATAAACGAGGTAGATTGATTGCTCGGACTTTACAATATACAAGAGAGACAGATGTCTCCTATAGAGATGCAGGATATCATTTTTTACAATTAGGAGGAAGAAGACAGTGTAATGATGGGGCGATATTGTTTTGCGGGCGCCGGAGTCGCACAAAAAATGAGTTGCTTATTTATAAGGTTTGCGCTGGATTTCATCAAATAGATATGTTGGAAAGTATTAAATATGCAAAAGATGAATATCCCGTGAAGGTGATACTGCCTTCTAAAGATTTCATATACGTTATCACTAATAAATTTTTTCATGTTTATAAAAGTGATGATTTTGAAAATGTAATACCCGTGGGAAAAATGAATTTTTCTTCAGGTGTAGTTGCGCTTCCTAATAATGAATATTTTACACGATATCAAGATCATGCGCTTGGGCAAATGTCGGTGCATGAATTGAATGCGCGAGCATTAGATGCTGTTTTGAATGCAGTCAAGCGGAATACCTCGCTAAAAAGACTTTCTTTGCATGATAGAATATTAGATGAAAAAAATATTCAAGTGCTAGACGAGTTAAAAAAAATAAGACCGGCATTAAAATGTGAGTTTTCAAATTCTATTCAGTTACAATTAGATAAATTAATGATAGAAAGTGCATTAGAAGAAAAAAATCAGGAATGTACAAGCTTATGTGAGAACTTGTCATTGTCTATTAAACAACAAAAGGAAATGCAAGAAGCACTGGATGGGCAGCTGAATGAATTAAAAATAATATCCAGCACAAAAATCGCTGAATTAAAAGAAATAATAGAAAATGAAAAAGAGCATTATTTAAATGATATCGCCCAATTAGAATCGCTAATAGATACAGAAAGAGAGGAACACATGGAAGAACTTAGGCTTCGAGAAATGGCACAAGTAGAATCCAAACCCTTAAGTCAACAAATAATAGAATTAAAAACTGATATAGATCAACGGTTACTCGCAAAACTCGTCAAAGAAGGAGAAAACATCGAGAATTTTTATTTAATTCGCTGGTCTGAGAAAAAGAATGTACAACCCTATAAAAATGACTTAATAGCCAAAGGTGCTATTCTAACGGTAGATGATCTATGTCAACGAATCGAGACGATTAAACCACCGCATAATGAAGAGCAAAAAATAGAGCGTTTAAGGAACGCAGTAGAAAAATTGATGCTGGATTATGAAGAAGAAGCACTTTCAAAATCAGCAATAAAATCATTGAAAAAGTTAATTGTACATGAAATTAAAAAAGATATAAAACAAGGAGAACCTTCTTGGTTAAAGAAATTGTACAGCACGAAACTCTTCGAAATAAAAAATAATATTAAAAATGATTATTTTTTAAGAAGGCCGAGAGAAGCAATTCCAAGTTTAAATACCCAATTTGAACAAGTGATCAAAGAAATTCTGAATAATGAGGGGTATGAAATTTATCATGGATATCTTAGAGATCCAGAGATTTTAGATAAAATAAGGATAGGTAACAATGACGACGCCTTTAATCAATTGGCCGGTATTATTAAAAATAAAATTAACACTATAGAAATCGAATTGAACGCAGACCATCATCAAGAAGCTATGCGCGCCATTTTGAAAAATCCTACTCCAGAAATGAATAAATTGATTCATGATAAAATTACTCAATATGGGGAGAAATTAAAAGATGAATTAAATCCGCAGGTGGCTAAAATTAGGCGTTTAGAAGCACGAATTCTCGAATTGCAGTCGCGCCCAGCAAGCCCAAGGGTTACAACAACACCCGGAACGTTATTTCCTCCACGTGAGTCGCGAGATCAACAAAATCCGGTGGTTGTTTCTACTTTAAACCCCTAACCAGTCGCTAAATACCCAATGTCATCCCCGCCCACGAAAGCGGGGATCCATTTAAGACGAAATTCAATTGTCGTATTTGTTGTACCGGAATATTAATACCGATTCGGATAGACGGCAGACCTTGCTTTTCCATTTTTTATTTTGTTGGCACGCAGCTTCTAACACCCAATCAGCAATATTTAAAATCAGCCCAACTTTTTCGGCAATGGGGATGAATTCGAATGGTAATAATACCCCTCATAGATCGATAATTATACGATATAAAAATAAATGCTAAAAATTAATCAGAATGGTAAAAAAGTGTGCTTTATGAAAGATATGTTATATTGAAATATAAGAAATTAAAAGCAGAGGATATATGGATAAATTTGCGGATCGCTATACAGCCGGAAAAACATTGGCGAAGGAATTAAAAGACTATGCACAAAAAAAAGAGGTGATCGTATTAGCATTACCTCGCGGCGGTGTTCCTGTTGCATACGAAATTGCAAAATCTTTGGACGTTCCGATGGATGTTTTTATTGTGCGCAAACTTGGCGTACCTATGCAAGAAGAACTAGCAATGGGTGCAATCGCAACAGGGGATGCTGTCGTTTTTAATGATGAAATTATTGAGCAATTGAGTATTTCAAAGGCATCGATCGATCGAGTGATCAAAGCGGAAAAACAAGAATTAAAACGCCGCGAAGTCGCATACCGAGGCGATCGTCCATATCCAGAATTTAAAAATAAGAAAGTGATTTTAGTCGATGATGGTATTGCAACGGGTGCCTCCATGCGTGCTGCTATTAAAGCCATTCGTCAACAATCTCCTTCCGAAATAATCGTGGCTGTTCCAGTTGCGGCTTTCACAACTTGTGTGGAATTATCTGAATTAGTGGATAAAGTCGTTTGTCCGCTCAAACCCACTTTTTTTTATGCAGTAGGCGCTTGGTATGATGATTTTACACAAACAACAGATGAAGAAGTGCATGGATTGTTAGCAAAGCTCGAAAAACAAAATTCTCATTCTTAAAAGCTTGCAAAAAAATCAATATTTCATATGAAAAATACATGATAAAATACCTTCCGTTCATTTGCTTCACATCATTAATCGTTATTTTTGGAGTTATATGCTATATTTTACGGCAGGTCCTGCGAATGAAACCCATGGGGTGTACGGTAATATTACGCCAAAAATAGAAGAATAATCCGGTCATAACCCTTCTATTTAATGATGGAAGGGTTATAATAGAAAATATCTTTTTTTTGAGGGTAATGGATGACTTTACAGGAAAAAGAAATATTTTCTCGACAAAAAAATTGCCGAAATTTAGCTAAAATTTTAAGTATTTTTGTGATATCTATTGCCGTATTTTGGATATTTTTGTTAGTATTTAACATTCCTTGGTATAGAACCATTGAACTAAATACAAGGTATATGGGCATAGTGCCCGCAAGTTGTTTTATCTTCATTGGATTTGATATTCTTCTCTTAAGTCAATCCCGTGTGCATCCTTTGACACGATTGTTGGGTTTTATTCTTATCGCAATCGTTTTTTTATTAGCATCCCTCGCCTTGATGGGATATATATTTCACATTAACATCGTAACGCATCAATTATATTTATATGATGTTAATTATAATATTATCCGAGTTTTTCCATTGACTGCATTGAATTTTATTCTACTCGGCCTATCTTTATTGTTGATTGATGTAAAATGGTTTGAAATCTTTATCTATAAATTAATACTTTTATTTGTCTCAGCAACCTCTGCTTATACCCTTATATGTTATTTTTTTAATGAAAACGTTATTATTTTATCGACAAGTTATATATATGAATCCTATATAACGGGTTGGTTATTTTTACTCTCGTGCATCGCCGTTTTACTTTGCCGACCAGAACGAGGAATGATAAAAAACTTGATAGAAAAAACCTATAGTGCATATCTATTCCGTATGATGTTTCCTTTTATCATTGTTTTACCGATTGCATTTGGATGGTATGAATTATATGGTGAAAAATATCATATATTTAATGATCAAGAAGGGGAGGCGGTTATTGCAATGGGACTTGTTATTATTTTAACAAGTCTTGTGAGTTTCATGGTTCAAGTGTTGAATATAGAAGAAAAAAAGAGACAAAAATATGCAAATATTCTTCATATATTAGAAGATAAAAAAATACTCGACAATGTTTTTAAAGACATTTTAAAAATAATTTGTACGACACTGGGATTTTCTATTGGAGAGATTTGGATCACAGACTTAAAACAAAATAAATTACGATATGTCAATCATTGGCATAAACAGAACGAAAAATTTGATCGTTTTGATCAGGTTAGTCGTCAAATTGATTGGAAATTTGGAGAAGGTCTTTTAGGTCAAGTTTGGCAGAAAGGAAAATCTATTTGGGCAACGGATTTTACTGAAAATAAATCATATCCACGTGCTGACGTGGCATCTGATGTCGGTTTTGTGACAGCGATTGCCGTTCCCATTGCTTCTCAAAATAAGTTTTTAGGCGTATTTGATTTTTTTATTACAGAAAAAATAAAATGTGATCAAGATTCGCTGAATTTTATTGAAGAGATAGGTATATTACTCGGAAAGTATATTCAAACGCATTACGATGAAGATCATCTGCAATATATGCTTAACTATGATTTGCTAACAGGTTTTATGAATAGAAAATCATTCGAAGACAGAATGGAAAAAATGATTGCTTCTCAAGTAAAACTTTTCACACTCGTATTATTGAATATCGATCGGTTTAAAGAAATTAATCACGCACTCGGAAGAGATGCGGGGGATAAATTAATAAAGATGGTAGGCAATATATTAAAAGGAGCAATTCACGTTGAAAAAGATGCGCTGGCAACAATAATGATAGATGAATTTGCTTTACTATTAATGTCACCGACTAATAAAAAACAAATTGAAAATGAAGTGAAGCGCATCCATGATCTTTTTAAAACGGCGTTTATCCTTTATGGCCATGAAGTGATAGTGCGTGTGAGTATGAGCGTGAGTATTTATCCTTATGATGGACGAGACGTACAATCACTCATGAAAAACGCTTCTATGATTTTATCAAATATTAAAAAAGAAGGCGGAGATCATTTTCAATTTTCGACACCACAATTAGAAAAAGTATTCTATGATAAATTTATCCTGCAAATAGAATTAAAAAAAGCAATTGAAAACAATGAATTATGTTTACATTATCAACCGCAAGTCGATTTAAAATCAGGGAAAATACATAGTGTTGAAGCATTGATTCGATGGAATCATCCTGTTAAAGGGTTATTATCGCCTGGTGATTTTATTCCTATTGCTGAAAAGGCACATTTGATCAAGCCCTTGGGACAATGGGTGATGCGTAGGGTTTGTGAAGAAATCAAGCGAGGTTTTTCGATTCCTATTGCTATGAATGTTTCAGTTTTAGAAATCACAGAAGGCAACACATTTCTTGAAGACATAAAGCAGCTCATTCATGATACTGATGTGAATACAGATCTAATTGAATTAGAAATTACAGAAAGTGTTTTAATCAAAGATGAAAATAAAGCTATTTCACTATTTTATTATCTTAGAACACTTGGATTTCAAATTTCGCTTGATGATTTCGGAACGGGTTATTCTTCTTTTAGCTATATCACGAGAATTCCTGCAGATAAAATTAAAATTGACAAATCATTTATTGATGGGATTCCGGATGATCATGATAAATCAACCATTGTTCAATCTATGATTTTGTTATTTCATTCATTAGGAAAGGAACTTATCGCAGAAGGTGTTGAGACAAAAAAACAGTTAGATTTTCTTATTAAACAAGGCTGTGATTTTGTGCAAGGTTTTTATTTTTCAAAGCCAATACCGATTGAAGAGATAAGATTACTTATTGAAAAACAAAAAAAATTTGATGTGATCGATGGATAATAAATTGTTAAATAAATCCTCTGCAAAAAAAATCATTCCTTATATTGTTATACATTAATAATGAAACGCCCTTGTATTTTATTGCGCTTTGTACTTTTATTTATGGGGTTTTGATTGCATTACAATACAGCGGGATGAATTCTTTGTATTATGCGGATATTGATCTTGAGAGTTTTAGTGCTGCGACAAGTATCATGAGCACTGTCCAACAATTGTCGCAAAGCTTTGGTGTGGCAGTGAGTGCAATGCTGCTGCAATTTTTTATGAATGTTGTTTTTGACACATCTTCTATTACCGTAAATGTTTTAAAACATACATTTTGATCCTTTAATGTTGGCTGAGAATATTAGAACCATATGGTATAAAACTGTGGCAGATTTAAACGACCAGCGCTTAAAAGCCCAATAGTAATAGCTATCGGGCTTATTGGTCATAACACAAGTCATGACTGACTTAATTTATACCTCGCGCGGGCATATTTTGCAGCTTTTAGCATCCCACACGCAGTCCATCTTGATTCGTTTCAAAACACTTACATATGAATAACATAGCGCCGTGTTTCGAACGAATCAATCTGAACTACGTCTGGGCGCTAAAAACCGCAAAATATGCCCGCTGCGAGATATAGCTCATTATTTTTATGATTCGAAATAAAAAAATACACAAATAATTAAATAGACAAAAGTTACTCATTTATCTAAGGTCTGTTGACAATTCATTCATTCTTTTCATTATCCAGCTCATTTCGACAACAACTAAAAAATTGGATCAAACAAGAGCGTAAAAGTACCGGCTAAGTAAGGTTTTGTCTATTCATTTTGTGAAATGATATGAAATGTTTATTCGCCAGCAGGATAGATTATGGTAAATTGTGATTTAATGTTTTTGACACCATCTACAGATTCTGCAATATTAATCACTTCATCTATTTGATTTTGACTGACGACAGTTCCTTCTAAATTAACAGTACCATCGTTTGTCACAATACGAATATCGGCGCCTTGTAAAATGGAATCATTTTCAATGAGAATTTCAATTTTATTCGTAATCAAAGAATCCAGATAAGAAGGATAAGAATGTTTATAGGTCACATAATCATTGGGGTTATAAATATTAAAATTATTATCAGGTGTAAAATAATAATCGCTATTATGCATAGTCGTATCTGGATAATCCATGGGATTATAAGGATGTATGGTTGTAACACCATCCGTGTCTTCGATAACAGCCATCACTTTTTCTGCATAAATAACCATGTAGCTGAAAACAATAAGAAAAAGTGCATTTTTAATATTATTTTTAGTTTCCATCTATATATTTTATCTCTTTTTTTAATAAAAAAGTGATATATTTGTGTTAAGAAATTCTTTATTTTTCAAAAGAGTATTTGAAAATTAATCATTGATATCTTACAATCATTTTTTTTATTAAAAGGATAGAATAATGATAAGTACACGTAATGTAAATTTCGAAGAAATGAAACAAGTTTTACAAAATGGTTCTGAATTATCTTTATATTCTTATTATCAGATTAGATTAAATTTATTAAGATTAGCAGAAAAATATCATTACCATTTTCGTCAATTGATAGAAAGCTGTTTACTGCCGCAACATACGTTGCTTGAGTCAACAAAATGGACTTTGACACAATTATCACTGATGAACGGAGATGCGATTGATGAAAATACAAAAAACATCATCTTGAATGACTTAGAAGAAATTGGTATTAAATATCAATTGCAACAATTACTCTGGAATATTACAGGGGATTTGCCAACTAACAAATCATGGAGAGAAAGAATATTTGAATGTGATAACTATCTTTTAAAATTAAAAAATAAAATTGCAGAGCCTTTTTTCAAGGAAAATAAAAATATATCAAAACAACTCATCGTAGAAGCCATAAGAGATATTTCTCCTATTAAATTCACATTTTTGTCAAAATTCTGGGATTTTTTAAAAGATAATAAATATCCATTATTATTAACTGCAATAGCTGGATTTTGTGTATATGATTATTATCATGAAAATTATATAGGTAAAGCTTATGTTTCGCTTAAAAATAAACCTTCTATGTGGAATAGTCATTCGAATTCACCTAGTGATGAAAAAAATAAAGAAGAAAATCCGTTACAAGATATTGGTATAACAGTTGTACCCTATTGATATAGTGTTTCGTTGGTAGGGCGAAGCTAGTCACCTAGTCGCCCCCCAGTTCAAACCCATCGTGCCAAATTAAGGCAATGGGCTTACGGTAAAACCATTCTGTGGCTATGTTTAGTAAAGCGCATGACAGACTCTTGCCATTGGTAGTGGGTGTCGTTTCATACAGCGTAGAAATTTATCCCAACCGAATGATTTCCTCTGGCTGCGTCAATTTAGCCATTTAAACACAATTCGCTTTGCCCGATGTATGAAGTTGTTGAGTCCTTTCATATTTGGTTACAGATACTGAATTATTAACTCTAAAAAAAAGGAAATTTAATCTGAAATAATAATAAACAACGAGGGCATATAATGACACCACCCACACAAGTAGACGCTGCGCCAGAAAAGATTCGTGAGATAATATTTCGTGATGTAGACATTTGAATTTCCTTATTAATATTAAAATAATCATTGTTGCATTTTATTTATAATCAATGCGGCTTAGAATCATACATGAAAAATATATTGACTCAATAGTTACTGTACCCGAACATAATATTTTCCGTATTGCGTTACTAAAAATTTACATTTGCCTTCAGAGATTCAGCAGCCGTATTTTTTTGTTCTGATGGTGATGGACACGCCGTTTTGGATTGCTTGAAGTGTAGTAATTTATTTTTTGAATAGGTAATTGTTTTTTCCTGCGGCCAATCTGCAAATCGGAGTTCAAGCCACAAATCCGCCGATTCGAGAGAAAAATTGATTTTTGGATCTTCAAGAAAAAAAATCATTTCAAAAAATAGCTTCTTTTTGTTTTGCTCATCTGAGATAGAGGGCTCCAAGCATGATTTAACAAAATGAAGGGGCGTTTTATAATTGTCGTCATATTTAGGGAAAGTTAATTCCCAAAAATTATTAAATTGATTAACAATATCCAACATCAGAACATCTTCGTCTGACGCATCTAACTCATTACCTATATATTGATGAATTAGTTTGTTTGTCTTCGTTTTGAATATGGCCCATTCTGTCATGTGTTGAGTCTTAATCTGTGTTGGCAGTGCAAAGAAAATAGTCTGAATGATAAATAACTTATGTATAATACTGTAATAATAAATATTATCCGCAGAAATCATTTTTTCACGAGCATCACGATTAGCACGCATGATCGAGATTTTTTCATCAATTGTTTTTGCTAATTTTTCTGAATCTGACAATTGATTTTCATGAAGTATATAATGGTATGTTCCTTTTTTTCCTTGCCTGCCTGTTCTACCAAACGCCTGCTGTTCAACGCGTTGATTAATAGCAGGGAATGTCATGCAAACATGTAACCCGCCCTGCTCTTCTGCGTCGGGTGTCGTTACAATATCGGCACCTCGTCCTGCCAAGTTGGTTGCTATCGTGACATTGCCTGGATTTCCAGCCAAACCAAAAATGGCATCTGCAGAAAGCGTTTGCAATCCATTATACATCTGTGTTGATTTAATATCCTTGTATAAATAGTTATTGAGATTTTTGGAATCTTGAATGGTTTGGCATAATGTCAAAACGGGCCTGCCTATTTCGATTTGTTGTAAAGCTATTTGATGAATAGCATGCATTTGTGTTTTTTCATCTTTCACAATCAGATGTGGAATTTGCTTTTTCATGCTCGCTTTATAAGGCGGTGAATCGTAAGTCGTGACCTTATATAACCGATTAAGTTCATCACGAGAAGCTTTTGATCCGAGTGTCCCCGTTAGACCCATCAGTATTTTATATTTGTTGAAATAATCAATATGACAGATGGATGCAAGAGTGAGCGATTCAGCACGCACGTTTAATTTGTGTTTCACCTCTAACAATTCATGTAACCCCCCTTGCCAGCGCGTCGTTTCCTCCTGAATCTCTCCGGTATGTGATTTATTAACAATTTTGATAATCCGATCTGAAGCTTTTTTTTCAACATTCGTCGATTCATTTTCAGGATAAGCAATAATATATTCTTTTTCTTCTGTATAACGCTGCGCGGTAAGTGCGCTTTTTAGCCACGTATTTGCCAACTCGAGATCCACCTCGATCTCTTTTGTTTTTAGCATCGCTTGGAGATTTTCTTTTGTGTGATCTTCTTTTTCTGTTTTGTTTATCCAATGCCAGATGTGTTTATAAACCTTTGGATCATAAGTATTCTCATGAGGCTGTGACAAAATTGCTTGATTGCGCTGCATATCGATGAACATACTATCGACCTCATCTACAATCACTGCATGATAGGAACGATTACCACGACCTTGTGATTGATTCCCCGTCTCACCCCGTAAATAAGCGAATTCAAAATCAGAAACCGTGCCATATAGAATGATATTTTCCTCATAACATGCAGGATTCTGTTTGTCTTTACCTACATTGTGTCCAACACCCAAACCTAATGCATGATAAAATGTCTGAAATTTTTTAGCATCCCTCATCGCAAGATCATGTGAGGTAGTGATGATGTCTACGGTACGATCACGTAAGCCAAAGAAAGCTGCGAGCATTGCTATGAGTGTTGATTTTCCTTCTCCTGTTTTTATTTGAGCGATACGTTTAGACTGATTCAACAATATCAATAAATTCAACATTTGTATATTATACGGATATATACCCAGTTTATCTTTTACTTGCAGACGAATAATCGCTAATAAGGTCAGCAGCGCTGTTTCATTTTCAGAATCACGACTCAATGTCTTCTGACATTTTTTTAACTCTGATTGAAGACCCAATCGTCCTGCCATGATTAATTTTTCACTGGTATGCTTGATTTTAAGGTAATCTTTTTCTACTTGCTGCAGTTCCGCTGAGTCAATGGTAAACTCCACATCATCTGATTTTGTTAAAAAGTCACGAAGAATTTCTTCTAACGGTCTTTCAGGAAATTTCGATTGATATTCTTTGATTAAAAAATCATTTGCTTGATCCTTCAAGACATGAAAATCTGAATGATAGTGATCGATTAATTGCAATAATTCCTTCACGGTATCTTTTCTAAATTGCAAACCAAAATTCAATATTGTTATGAAATCCATATAGGTTATATGATATTTCAATATTCTTTCACATATTTCGATAAAACATTCTCTTCCTATTGCAGCTTCAGTTTCCCTCATCAAATCACAAATTTGATTCAATGGTACATTACCTTCACTTTTAACAAGAAGATCATATAAATTAAGATAATTGTAGATTTGTTTTCTATCAATTTTATCTTCGTGACTAAGGCAACTCGTCTTAATATGCGCTATATATTTATTGAATTGATAATCACTTGATTTAGGATGCGGTATTTTATTGAATGCAAATCCAAACCAATGAAGGAGTAATTTATTTTTATTCGGTAAAAGGCTCACAGAAAAATTGTTTGCAACATGTTTGATATGAGCAGAATAATTATTTTTACCCGTGAGAATGGCTGAGACACTCTGTAAAAAATCATCTTTTAATAAGCCATTTTGGTTTAATTCATAAACGATAATGCGCAAATCGTTTAACTGAGAATTATGATAAATATCATGAATGAGAATAACATTCTCTATATTGAGACGTCCTTTATAATTTTTCATGATTTCAATATATTCTTTATCATAATAGAAGCCACTATCAAAAAGTATATTTTCTTGCAGAACTTTAAATATGTTGTGATATTTTTCATTATATCGATAATCTTGCAACTCTTTATATAATCGATCAAGCTGATCATAAGACAAAAATAAAAGATCATTTTTATTAATATCAACAATGTTTCTTAATCGTTTTATTGCTTGCGGCATAAAAATACGGAAATAATAGTCTTTTTCAAAATTTTCAAGTTCATGAGTTAAAAATAATTTCAACGAGTAAAACAAACGGAACTTAATCAATTCATTAGAAAATAATTTAGCTCGATGGTTTGCCTCATTTAGATTAATCGCTGAAATATTTTTAATGATATGATTGAGTGCGTACTCCATTCCTCCCATTACTTTTGGACGCATGGCAATCTTTGCGTGAAGAAACTGCAATTGGATGGTATGTAATTCTTCTTTTGCTTCTTCAATCACGTTTGTTTGCGGTGATGTTGGATTTTTTGAATGTTTCAATTCTGTATCGTGAGGCTGCCGTTTAATGATCTTCTGGATGCTTTCAAACACGGATTGCTTGATAGATGAGAGGTAACTTTGACTTTGTTTTTTATTTTCTTTTACTGTTTTCGATTCTTTAGATAAGTGAGTCAGCAACGCGCCTAGCGTTGAGACAGCATAATAATACTGAATTGTTGTTGAATTTTTTTTATCTGCAGGTAATGATCTGAACATTGACGTAGCATTGATGAAGTCGCCTCTTGCAAGAAACCTAAGACCTAAATCTAATCGAGATGAGCTCATTCTTCTTCCTTAAAGAATTTTTATTATGTTACAATATATAACACGGATTTTAATTTTTCTCTACAAATTTTTGGGTTATAATCCTTTCTCCCACCCATCTGACTATGGCATCAACCACTTCCATGTTACAAAGTCATACGGAAACATTAATAAAATTAACTGAAAAAAAAACAGAACAAGATATTACGCTTACGACAACGCCAACATTAGAACAGAGCACTTCTAAAAAAAGGTACAAGCAAGGCAATCTTAACTCTCAAGTCATGTGTAAATAATTGTGTTTGATTAAAATGCTTTATTAATTTAGAATTTCTATTTTATACGTGATTTTTAACAGCTCCGACAGTTGCGATTACAACTGGTGCCGCGCCTACCATAACGGTGAGCCCTGCTTCAGCAAACATCCCATCAGATGGCGTACAAATATTTACTGTAACGAATACAGGTACGATTCCAGCAACCAATATCACCATGACCATTTCTGGGAATGTGCAGGGTCAATTAGTTGGGTTACCGATTTATAGTAGCGGTTGTGCTTCATTACTTCCTGCGAGTAGCGCTTGTACCATTACTATCCAAGCTGTTACATCCCCTTCAGGTCAAGCGGGCATTGGTACAATACAAGGAACGAATACTGCTGCGCCTTCTCCCGTAGTCAGTATCTTCATACTTCCCGTTTGTACTGTTTTAAGTGCCACGACAGTGACTAATTCAGGAGGAACCATTGTAACGGGCGCAGTATGTGTTGCACCAGGCACTGCGATTACAGGTTTTCCGCCTGGCCAAACTACACCAGCTGCCAACCAGCTGCATGCTAATGATAGTATTGCATCCAGTGATCATACTGATGCAAACACGCTCTTTAATAGTATTGCGGGCCTAACCTGTACGGATATTATAACGACCGATTTAGCTGGTTTGATACTTCCACCGGGTGTTTACTGTTTCAATACCGCCGCTGCAACACTTGCAGCAGGTGGAATATTAACGCTTAACGGTTCTGTCACAAACCAATGGTATTTTAAAATAGGCACGACGCTGACAACAGGAGCCAATTCAAGTGTGCTTCTCACAGGTGGTGCAGTTGCTGGGAATGTCTTCTGGCAAATTGGTAGTTCGGCAACTTTTGGGGCTGATACAGCATTTGCAGGACAAGTTGTAGCTTTCACGAGTCTAACTGTAGGTGCGGGTTTAAGCAATAGCGGTAGATTGTGGGTGCTAAATGCAGCAATAACTCTTGATACAAATATCATTAGTCCTTAATTGATTTGATGAGGCAATACTGGAATTATGGCAATGTTGCCAGATATGAAGCATGAGTCATTTACACTTTTTGTTCGCCTAGGAATGTGCACGAAATAACTTGGACATTTTGCACTTTACATAGCCGCTGACTTCTTTGGCGATATGGTGTAATTAGGTGTATGGATCATTGTGTTGAATTTATCGAAGAATATTCGTCCTTGGGTTGCTATTGGAAACTATCATTCTATACACCATCCCTTAATAAAAAATATCGTGATGGTATCTATGAGACTTACCAAAAAATATCGATGGTCCTGCATGATATTTAATGTTATTTCAGTCAATTTGTGGCAAAATACTTAATCTATAAATTTAGTAAAAAAGGCAAAACCAATGAAACAATCCGCTGCAATTAAAAAGCTGTCCAGTAAGATTAAAATGACTGTTGAAAAACTAAAAGAGATGCGTCAAGAGTTAAAAGAATTGAAATCCCAGAAGGTCAATAATAAAAGCGCTAAGGCAAAATCTCCTGTAAAAAAGAAACGTGCAAAAAAATCAAAATAATTGACTGCTACCAGGTTATATATGAAATCCAAAAAACTACCACCATCATTACAAATTTGGGTTGAGGCCAGGAAAAAATTTCACCTGTCCCATTCGCATGTCCAAATGGCAAGAGAACTTGGATTAAACCCAAAAAAGTTTGGCAAGTTAGCTAATCACAAACAAGAACCGTGGAAAGAACCTCTGCCAAATTTTATTGAAACCATTTACTTCAAACGGTTTGCTAAATCACGTCCAGATGAGGTCAAATCAATTGAACAAATATTTTTATTGAAACAGCAAAAGGCAGCCATCAAAAAAGCTAAAAAAAGAGAAAACGCTGTCTCAACAATAACAACCTAAGAACATTATCTTATATGCCAGAATTACCCGAAGTTGAAACCACTTTACGTGGCTTAAAACCGCATCTTGAAGATGCCATGATTCAAGATGTCATTGTGCGTCAGCATCAATTGCGCTGGCCGATCCCTCATAATATTAAAAGGAAAATAAAACAGCACCGTATTCGTGAATTATCTAGACGTGGGAAATATTTGTTAATTCACTTAGAGGTTGGCGCTATCATTATGCATCTAGGGATGTCTGGTAGCCTGCGTATTATAAATGATGACGTTCCCGCCAAAAAACACGATCATATCGATATTATTTTGTCTAACCATAAAATCATGCGATATGCTGATCCCAGGCGTTTTGGTGCACTTCTTTTGACAGAGGATGATCCATTAGAACATCCTCTATTACGATCATTAGGGATGGAGCCTCTCGATACCTGTTTCACAAGTCGATATTTGTTAAAGATGATGAAAAGTCGTCGTACCCCTGTTAAATCTCTCATTATGGATAGCAAGATTGTCGTTGGGATAGGAAATATTTATGCCTCAGAAGCATTGTTTTTAGCTGGTATTCATCCGTTGACTCCTGCTGGTGATCTAAATGAAATGCAATGCAAACGGTTAGTCAAATCAATCAAGCAAATATTAAGAGCAGCCATCAAACGTGGCGGCACTACTTTAAAAGATTTCATCAATAGCGATGGAAGACCAGGATATTTTTCACAACAACTCAAAGTGTATGGAAGAGAAGGGCAGCCTTGTGTAAAATGTAATGCTAATTTAGAACTTTTGAAAATCGGACAGCGTAGTACAGTTTTTTGCCTCAATTGCCAACCTGTCATTTTACAGGATACCAAATCTCTATGAATAAAGCTGAATTAATTGCTAGGATTGCTGAAAAAGCGGGTTTAACAAAGACTCAAGCTGAAGATGCTTTTAGCGCGTTATTTGAAACCATTTCGGAAGCTTTAGTAAAGCAAGATAAAATCATGATTCCAGGATTTGGTGGTTTTTCATCTAAAAAACGACTTGCAAGAAAAGGGCGTAATCCATCTACGGGTGAAGAAATGTTAATTAAGGAAAGCATGGTTGCAAATTTTAAACCAGCCTCGCAACTTAAGGAATTACTTAACACTGATCAGGGGGAATGATGATGGCTACTAAAAAGAAATCTGCAAAAAAGACAGTGAAAAAATCCGTTAAGAAACCCGGCTCAAAGCAAAAAAAGAAAATCTCTGCTATTCCTAAAGGCTATCATCCTATTACACCGTATCTCATCCTGGATGATGCGAGCAAGGCTATTGATTTTTACAAAAAGATATTTGGCGCAAAAGTCATATTTCGTATGGATTTACCCAATTATCAGTTCTATTATTGTAGATCATGTCATAAAGAGAATGGCCTTCGTATTCATTAAGTCCAATATTTTTAGCGTTAACAGCAACAAAATTTGCAATTAGCGTATATAAAGAGATACCCCGACCTTTGCCTAAATATTTTTTAGAATACCTTGATTGAATGATGCTAACGGAAGCTGCGATCAGCCGCCACTTATAATTTTATTTCCAAACTTTTAGACGCCACCCGTAAAAAATTATTGCCTAAAATCTTTTTAATATCATCATCTGAATAATTTGAACGAATGAGAGTATCAATTATTTCATCAATTTGTTCTGGCTGCAGTCCTTTCATTGAACCGTATCCGTTCGCAGAAATCAAAACATTGGCCACACCGGCGCCATTGACCGTCTTATAAAAATGCGCCATCTAATTGGCATGCTACCACGAGAGCGGAGCGATATGACGGTATGTCATTTATTTTCACTGATGCAAAAATTGCAGTTGCAGAAGCGGTGCACTTATATTTCGCAAAAGATATTATTGAGCGGTGTTTTAAGCTTGAAAAGAGCATTTTGAATTTACGTCCAATTCGATTTTGGCTTGATTCAAAAATCAAAGTACACGTCCTTATTTGTCATTTAGCATTATCCCTGTTAACGACGTGTCGAATCCGACTGCAAAAACAAGGCATTTATGATGATATTGGAGTAATTTTCAAAAAACTTAACTCGATATACAAAGTTTATTTTTCGATAGACGCAGCGCGTGATGTACATTTTAGTAAGGTAAATACGCTATCAAAGTATCAATCAAGCATTTTGAAAATCATAGCGCCAAAATTGGAAATGTAGTGGAAAGATTGGGTAGAGATTCAGGTAGGCAGTCTCCTCTAAGCCGTCATTCATGCTCTATAATGTTATTTTTTCCTATTAGAAACAGTGTTTATTAAATTATTCAATAATTGCTGATCCATAAATTTTTGATGCACAGTGTTAGTTTTTATATTTTTTGTTTGGAAAAATTCTAAAATATTTTTAGCGTCCCTTTCGGATAAAGCGGAAAATTTTAAAGAATGGTTAGGTATTTTGTTATAAGTACTTTTATTAAAAAGAGTACCAGGAAATTTTACCGGACGGTCATTAGACGCAATCACAAGTGCATTTTTATCTAAAATAAAAATAGAAGCTATATGTAGCCATTTTTCAAGCCATGTTTGTGATAACGTGACGCATTCAACTTGAGAATAATCAATCTGGATCAGTGTATCAGGAGAATTTAAAAAACAACGCAGATTAGTAAAAAAAATTTTACGCTTTCTTAAACTCTTTGACAAAAAAAACATTGGTAATAATAATATAAATAATCCGCAAAAAATTACTAAAAATACAGTAATGACTAAAGCAATAAATTCGTCAAATGACGAATTTAAATAAAGGGAATGAAAATTGAAATCAGAAAGATGTATTCTAAAAAAAAGGAGTTCATTAAAGCTTTCCTTTTTTTTAAGCCATACTGGAATAGAGGCACATATCAGTAATACCATCACGTAAAATAATATTGTTAGCGTATTGACTGCGGCATTGAGGAAAAGATAGGCCCCTGCGTTAGGGGCAGTTTTAATTTGTAACACTACTTCCTCATTGGTATTTAAATCCTTCATATTTCATTTTTACCCTTAGCTATATAATACGGTGTGTCCACTATTACTATTTTCAATTATAACATTTTATAAAGTTATACCATTTTGCCTACTGTCTCACAAAATAATAAAGTTTGCTTTAATCGAAAAAATTGCATACAATTTTAAGAAAATATAATATATTGTTCAAAAATAAACGAGATCGAGGGGTGAATATGCTCAACAACTTAACATCAATTGGCTACCACTGGTCATTTTGCTTATAATTCCGGTTATTCCGTATTAAAAGCAGTAACCGGTGCTTTTTATTCAGCAAGGGCAGCTGCTAATTTGACAGCTGGCGCTGTTTATCTTTTTAAAGACGCAGGACAATTAGGCTATTATATTGCAAAAGACATTCCGCCATTAGGCTATTTCTGGAATACGTTTTCTGGCCTTACAGTAAGGACCCGTATTATTGCTTATTTTTTCCCTTCTCGAGCGAGAGTCTCTGCAACAACATCACTGACAGCTTTCTTGCATGATTTGTCGGGACTTAAAACCTGTTTAATAAAGATGAAAATTGTTTTGACCGGCGTATAAATTCGATCACGAAACTCTCTACATCCACTCAGAATGAGTTGACAATGCTCAGAATTCAAAATTTTTGTTAGTGATATGTCATTGCTTCCATTTAACATTAAATTTTTTTGATTTTTAATTTGCACCAGCATTTTTTTGTGATTAGAATCCATCCTTCAGTTTCCTTTTTGTGTGATCACTTATTAACGAAGCAATCATATTAAAATTGGAAACTGATTTCATCTTAAATCATACACTTATTGACAGTCTATGCATTAAGGTAGTGCCATTGGGGTAAAGGCTACCAGTCAAAAATAAATGCCATTTTAAAATCTTATATAAATGCACATCCGCATCATGAAAAATAGTTAGAGCTATTAATTTGCTTATTGCAAAACGGAATTTTTTAAAGAATAATTGATCTTTATTATCAATATACAAGGAGTCACAGTGTTAATCCCAGAGCATCTCATTGAAAAATTTCAGCTGCAAAAACATCCTGAAGGAGGTTATTTTAAAGAACTTTATCGTGATAGCACGATGATAGATTTTGGTGAAAAGTATAATGGAAAAATGAGACATCTTTTAACGTCTATTTACTTCTTATTAAAGGAAGAAGAACAATCTGCTTTGCATGTCATTAAAAACTCTACTGAAATCTGGTATTATCATGCTGGCTGTCCTGTTCAAATTACTATAATTGATCCCACTACGGGGTTAATAGAAAAAGCAATCATTGGAAATCCAATAGATGGATATAATGCTCAATATATTGTGCCAGGTGATAAATGGTTTGGCGCTGAATGTCTAGATAAAAAAGGATACTCTCTCGTTGGATGTACAGTAACACCAGGTTTTGATTTTAGAGATTTTTCTTTAGTTACCGAAGATCAATTATTAAAAATTTTACCTAATCCTCCAATCGAGATTTTGAATTTGCTTCATGTAAACGTTGATATTAACCTTAGTGATATTGTTAACGCACCAGCTGATAAAATATGGTCTATTATTTCTGATTTTAATGCATTACCGAAATGGCATCCTGCTATTACAGATAGCTTCATTGAACCTGGGAAGGCTAATGGAGAACTTGGTTGTATTCGTAATTTTAATTTAAAAAATAATGGAGGCAACATTAGAGAGGAATTAATCATTTTAGATGATAAAAAATTTTTAGTTAAATACAAAATCCTTAATTCTCCTATGCTTTTATCCAATTATGAGGCTATATTAAAATTGGAGCATCTAGATTCTGAGAAGACAAAAATAATATGGGAATGTAATTTTGGTTGCCATTTAAAGTATAAAAAATACTTACAGAATACGATTAGCTCTAATGTATTTCGGGCAGGCTTTGAAGCTTTAAAAAAGCAGTTTCAATTATCGCATCATCAGGCCTAGAGTCAAAAAATACGCCCAATAATGTTTACTAGCGGGCGTTTGTTTATTTTTGGAAATTTTCAACTGCATTGCTTGCAGGTATATTTTTTTCTGAATATATATACTGATGAATTTGAAAGATGGTGGGAAACCCTGAAAGAAGATGAACAAATAGATATTACTGCGTCTGTGGGATTACTTGAAGAATGCGGTCCAAACTTGAGGCACCCCCATTCATCCGGGATAAATGGGTCAGCATATTCCCACATGCGTGAATTAAGGATTCAGCACAGGGGCTGCCATATCGCATCCTATATGCCTTTGATCCTAGACGTACTGCTATTCTCTTAATTGGAGGCAATAAGATAGGAGATGATCGTTGGTATGAAAAAAATGTTCCTATCGCTGACAATCTGTATAAGCAACATATTATTACTTTGAAAAAGGAGGGCTTAATAGATGAGTAAAAAATCATTTAAGACATTACGAAATAAAATGCCGCTATCAGCGCAAAAAACCGCTGCAGAAAAAACTCAGAAGATGTTAAAAGAAATGCCGTTACAAGAATTACGTCAAGCTCATCAAATGAGTCAAGAACGTATGGCTGAAATTTTAAATACGAAACAAGCTAACGTTTCACGAATTGAACGACGTACTGATATGTATATTTCAACCTTGCGGAGTTATATTGAAGCCATGGGTGGCGAATTAGATATAGTTGCTCGCTTCCCTAATGGTGAAATACATATTAATCAATTTGAAGAAATTAATGGAGAAAATATATAATTCAAAAAAAACGCCATAATTTACCTGAATAGGATTTTTTAATCCTTCTAAAACGCAAATAAAGCTTTGCATCTGAAGTACCCCCAATAGTTTTCACTATTGGGCGTGGCATCAGGTTATTTTGGGTGGTTTCAAGTGATAAGTGCAAGCGCCTTTTTCATTCTCGAACAATTGTAACGGGACGGTAGGTGACATCCATAAAAAGGATATTGCTATTTGTTTTAAAATTTCCCATATTGATTTCGCTAGATTTTCTGCATCTTATACAAATTCAAATTTATCATGATTTATTATCGTGGATAATAAATTTGAATGGGTCTTTTCTTTCTATTTACTACTGCGAAATTAGTCAGGGCATGTGCACGAACAGAAGTTTTACTCATTATTTCCCAAACAGAAAAATGACGAACGATTTCTGCATCCGCAATAAGAGATCGATGACATCGCCATGGCACCGCCTCAGCGCACATAATGGCAACTCTATGACTTTTTTTTATTAAGTTGTCTAGTTCCTTAAGTCCTTCGAAAAATTCAGAGGTTTGCATATAATCCGCAAAACCACGAAAACTAGCATTACGCCATCCTAGATTGATTGAGTTTTTACTCGTTCGACGTAAGCCACCTAGTTTTGATAGATGAGTGTAAGCGATTTTTTCTTTATGAAGTGATTTTTTGAATTCATTTTCATTAAACCATGGCACATGACGTGATTTTGGAATTGCACGCACATCCACGATGTGCGTAATTTGATATGCATGTAATATATCCAGAAATTCCTGTAGAGTGCGTGTCGAATGGCCGATCGTATAAAGCTTAGGCATATAGGATATCCTTAACTTATTTTATCTACTGCGATAGACTGATCCTCAAGAATTTTCGTGCTTACCAATCTAGGGAAAAAAGGTCCCAGTTTCTTGAAAAAATCATATGCCATTAATAATGCACCGATAGCAAACACCACATCCCCCGGCAATCGTAACCATTGCCATATCAATGTTTTATTGTAAAATTCAAGACTTCTTGCATGCGCAAAACCATGTTCATAGACATCCATCAATTGTGACCAACCTATAGGGAAAAAATTCAGAGCAATCCACAATACAACACCCGCGTTATATAACCAAAATGCCCAAGTACCTAATCGGTCACTCCAGGGGAGTCGTTCACCTGCTGCATAACGCAAACAAAAATAAACTAATCCAATGCCTAGTAGACCAAACGCGCCAAATAAAGCTGTATGCGCATGATTTAAAGTCAAAAAAGTTCCATGTTCATAATAGTTGATAAGCGGCGCGTTGAGTGTGCCGCCACCAAATACTCCTGCTCCGACAAAATTCCAAAATGACGCACCTAAAATATAGAGATAAGCCAAATTGTAAGTAAAAGATCCATGCCGTTTAATTAATTGACGATGTTCAATCGCATCAATAATAAGAAGTACCAGTGGTAACACTTCAATAAATGAGAACATAGAACCGAGTGGCACCCACATATCGGGTGTGCCAGTCCAATACCAATGATGTCCTGTACCAATTACTCCGCCTAAAAAAATAAGAATAGTTTCAAATAGCATTGCTCTCTCTGCAAGAAGACGCGAGACTAATCCAGTTCCCATTAAAAGATACGCTGTTGCGCATGCAGCAAAAAATTCAAAAGACTGTCTACCCAAAGATGTACCACCCACCAACGCCAAAAATCAGTAATCGTAAAAGATTTTTCAATTCCTGTTAAAGGTATCATTCCAAAAGAATACAAGACCGCAACATTGATCGTGCTGGCCCAAAAAAGATGTTCTAATCTAATTCGACCCGTCCAAAACTCAACGGTGGCTGTTTTTAATCGACCCCACGTTGGCCACATTCCTCTAAAAATAATAAAACTCCACAGAAAAAGTCCTGCACAAAAACTGATTTGCCATAATCGCCCAAGTTGTATATACGATAGGCCTTGATTACCAATCCAAAACCATGACTCATTAACAAAACCCATAATCCCTAAGTAATCACCAATGATTGCACCAACAACGATAAAAAGAGTGACCCAAAATAAGAGATCTACTAAAAATCCCTGCCATTTTGCTTCTTTTTTGCTAATAATAGGCGCCAAAAAAACGGCGGAACTTATCCAAGAAAGCGCTATCCAAACAATGGGTGTTTGTATATGAACATCGCGCAAAAAATTAAACGGCAGAATAACATTAATATTAATTCCATAAAATCCAGTACGTTCTGTATAGTAATGCGCCAAAATTGAACCTACGCCGATTTGGGTTAATAAAACGAGAGCAACAATAATAAAGTATTGACCGACTTTTCTCTGACTTGACGTTAGCGACGCAAAACCTAGCAATACAGGTGTTCTTGGCGCATCATCTAGTGCGCTGAGATAACGATGATAAATATACAACACTGCACCAAAGCCAAAAAATACAAAACAAAATGATATCCATGTCCAATAAAATGTATTTGGAGTTGGTACATTGCCCATAGTAGGTTCATACGGCCAGTTATTAGTATAAGAAAAATCTGTTCCGGGTCGATGAGCGATGGTGGTAAGTGATGAGTAAATAAGGAAATCAGCTGTTTGTAATGCACTCTGATTATCTAAGCTATATGCTTTAGTATAACCTGTTTCAAAATCATGACTGATAAGAGATTGTGATATCTCAGACTGAAGTTGTGAAACTGATTTGCTTACAGCATCTGGTAATATTGTACGATTACCACTGAGATCAATTTGTTGTAAAGATTGTTGCATATTTTTACGAACAACGTATTGATCTCCTTCAGCAAGTTCTGCGAAAGATTTTCCAAAACGTTGCTGAGCCATCTCATTTTCTGTAAGACGACCTAATCGTACTAAATATTTTGCAGTGTAATCTTCACCAAAATAAGAACCCATTCCATACAAACTACCATAATCCATAAGATCAGCGCGTTGGAAGCCTGCTTTCCCAGAAACAATATCATCTTGTGTCATGATGATCTTGCCAGAGGATGTTGCAAATATCTGAGGTAGTGGCGGGGCCAATTGATAAGTTTTGAATGTACCCCAAATAACAACAGCAAAACAAACAATTGCAGTAATTAAAAGAACCCATTTGAGTACATTGGAAACCGGATCTAAACCCACATCTGCGCTGGTATCATGAGCAATATTACCCATTCTATTTATTCCTTATATCTAGAGTAAGCTATCATTAAAATATCCTTAATTAACATTTTTTTTATCTCGGGTGCTTTTTTTTATCTTTTTGAGAGCTGAACCTTTATGCATAGCCATATGATCTGTTTTGTCGCTTTTTATTAAATATTGAGGCTCTTCTTTTGAGGCGTGAACAATGTAGGTTTTGAATTTAATTTTTGAAGTGATTTTTTTCTTGATTGTTCCCTTGACTCTACCTGCTTCCGAGTTCCATGAAACATGGTCACCTACTTTAAATTCCTTTTTCATTGATATAATCTCCCATTAATATTTTATATTAGTTTAGTGTTCAGCAATCCCTTGTTGTTTTAATTTTTGCAGCAATAAATGAAAATAAATAAATCCAGCATAGGGATACCATTTTTTTGTGATTTTTGAGATTAGCTGATAATCCAACTTAGTTTTAATATCTAACAATAGTTGTAAATTTTTCTTGGCACCAACATCATCTCCAGGAAACATTTCAATTTTTCCTAATCCTCGCAATAAAACATATTCTGCAGACCAACGTCCAATTCCTTTAATTTGACATAGATATTTTACGATATCGTCATTAGATTTATTTTCTAAATTATCAAACACAGTTTCATCAGCAACAATTCTGGATGCTAAATCAATAAGTGTTTTACATTTATTTGTACTAAACCCTAATTTATTTAATTCTATAATTGAACATTTTGCTATGTCTTTTGGAATCGGAAAGGCGTAAAATGTTCCATCATGATCGCTCATTTTTTTCCCGACATGTTGAACAAACAAATTTTGAATTTGTAGCCCAGCATCCAGCGATAATTGCTGACAAGAGATAGCGTTGTAACCTTCCGGCGCGCCTGCGCAACTTTCTTCAATTACCATGATTAAATATGCCCGTGTTAAAACAAAACTAATACGGAGCACTTTATGGAAACTATTCTTACGCACCTTCAACAATCGTTTGCTGCTTGGCAAGCATCGTCATCGAAAAAGCGCCAAAGCAATGCAAGCCTCAGAGCACAGGCAGTTAAATGCCTGGATCACTATAGCTACCGAGAGGTCAGTGCTGCAATTGGCATGTCTGTTAATTCACTCCGATCGTGGCAAAAATCACTCCATCAGGATCAAGAGATAATTGATAACCCTCCCGCATTTGTCGCGATGAGCCTTGATCACGCACAAAATATAGATAAAACAAGTCAAGCACCGCCCTCCTTACAGGTAAGCTTGCCTAGCGGCATCACGATTCAAGTCAACTCACCCAGCATAAAATCATCGGTCGCGTTCATTGTTGCTTTAAACAAGGAGTCTCAGTCATGCTCTATTTAACAGCACATACCAAAGTATGGTTAGCGACAAAACCCGTTGATTTTCGACGCCAACTGGACGGTTTAATTGCTTTGTGTCAAAACCAATTCAATCATAACCCACGTTCAGGTCACCTGTTTGTATTCATTAACCGATCACGTACCATGATTCGTGTGTTGTGTTATGAAGAACATGGATATTGGCTTGCTACAAAGCGATTAAGTAGAGGGCATTATACTTTATGGCCGACAACCGCAAATGAAGTAATCAGTGAGCGTCATGCGAGTGAGCTCACAAAAATTTTAAAAACATTTGTTGCACCTAGGCGTAAGAATGTGTAACTTCTTCCGCTTCTTTATATGGGGTTAAAATAAAAATGGCTAAATCGTCTCATATTGTTGAAATCGATCGAAAAGCACTCGCTGAGTTAATTGTTCGTGTAGAAGAAGCCATTGAACATAACTTGGCGTTGAGTGTGGACGACTTAAAGTTGTTATTACTCGCTATTTCAACATTATGTGCGCTGCAAGAAAAAATAGAAGCGGATGACGTAACGCTGCATAAGCTACGCAAGCTATTAGGCATGGTACAACAATCGGAGCGCCATCTTGTTTCTTCACAAAAATCTAACCCTAAAAAAAACAAGAAGAATATTCAAAAAAAGAATACAGATAAAAAAAATAAATCGCCATCTAAGCCACCTAAGTTAGTTCATCATGCAATGACAGAGTACCAACGCGGCCAAGTCTGCCCAGCCTGTAAAATAGGTAAGCTTTACAAGTTTGAACCCAGCACATTCTTGCGTGTAACAGGTCATGCACGATTTGAAGCTGAGAAACATATCGTGGAGCAATTGCGTTGTAACGCTTGTCAAGAGATTTACAAAGCACCATTACCTGAAGCGGTGTTAGAAGATGGCGATGCCAATCAAATGTATGGTTATTCCGCGCGTACATTGATGGTGATTGATAAATTCTTTAGCGGGCTACCCTATTATCATCAAGCAAATTTAGCTGATATTTTTGGACACTCCATGGGGGCCTCCTCTATTTTTGATCAGTGCGAACAAGTTGCCGATGCTGTGATGCCTGTTTTTTATGAGCTTAAAAGACAAGCAGCGATGGCATATCAATTTTTATTAGATGATACACGAAACCGTATAC
>JABDEF010000003.1:32168-49006 GCA_013287235.1 Gammaproteobacteria bacterium | reverse complement strand
TCCAAATCTGGTAAAAGCAATGGTTGAAAGTGGATTTGTAAATTGTGTCACATTTGCCCCCAACAAATTTGTTGATCAATTTTCTTTACATCCTACTATTACAGGGGGAGAGGCATTTAAGTCGGCATTTTCAAAACATCCATTTTTAGGTTTTACACCCCACTTTCTTAAAGGAACCGCCTACTTACTCACACTTGAAATTACTAAGCCGGTATATTTAGAAATGATTCAAACTGCTTTTTCTGAAGATGCATCTAAAAAACCGTCTGAGCGTCAAGAGTTCGTGTCAAACGCTTTTGCAGCAACTTCGTCAAGAGCTGCTATTACCCCCCTCTCTTTTCTTACAGATCAAATAAATTTTCAAAGGTCTCAGAAAAAAACCAAACAAGAAATACGTGAAAATATTTCTAAACTACCTATCGGCGCGTTTTTTAGAAGAGGATCATTGAGTACCATATTTAAAGATACATTTATGTACCCCACTTGGGTAGGTATAGAAAAAATAATTGAGCCTCAGATGCCCGGCACACCTGAAATGCAAGCTGGCGCTGCTGGCATGCTTACCATGGCGGCGCTATCTCCCTTTAATACATTGGTATCTTTGACGATTGGCATTGAACGATCAAGAAATGTTTCATTTCGAGAAGCATTTAACATATTATGCAAAGACTATACTGTTAAAAGACTAGCAAAATGCAATGCGTTGACTTTTTTCTCCACTGGTGTATTGGGTGGAAGTCTTAGTGTTGTAAGAAAATTTACCGAGGAAGCTAAAGCAAAAGCTGAAGAGGAACAGGCCTTAAAAGTAAAAGGCCCATAAAGTGCATAATCGTCGTTCTACACTGCAAAAACGCTGTCATGACAGCGTTTGCGTATCACAGAACCAAGGAAAAGATCACTGCCTTAAAAAGTTTTTCACAATCGACACCGTTCTTTCCGCGCGGGCTTCGCGATGTTGATCGGCTTTTTTTCGAAACCACATGCCCCACTGCAAATATCCATTTTTTTCTAAACGCTCGCCAAATTGATCCATGCACTCTGTGACTTTTGACATTTCCGTGAAGGGCGCAAGAGGAGCAGAATTTTTTTTATTGAGAAATTCTGCAAATAAATGCATGGCTTTTTGATTGCCATTCGTCGCATGTTTTTCAAGATGGGGTTTCGGTGATACAAGATCCGCTTCTTTCACTTCGATTGAAGGAAGACAATCTTTTCGCGGTCCGTCACTAAAATCCAAAGCGACACCAATACTATTGGCATGTGCCGTTCGCTCTCCTAAAGGCCCTAACCCCCATTTGTCCGTGAGATATCTTAAAAGACTGGTATGGTCAAAAATAGTTTTTTCAACGGATTTTTTAACCCATGGGGATATCAAAATGGCAGGCACACGCAAACCGAGTTGTGTAAAATCATATCCCTCTTCTTTATGCTCATCCGGCGGAATCGCGGGAGGTGGTGTCACGTGATCATAAAAACCACCATGCTCGTCATATACCACCACAAATAAACTTTGATTCCATAACTTTTCATTCGAACGTATGGCGTTATAGGTATCCGCAATTAATTTTTCTGCTTTCATAGTATTGTGCGGTGGATGATCGTCATTTTGTTCTTTCCCCATATATTTGGGTTCAATAAAAGTAAACGCAGGAAACTCATCGGGTGATCCTTTGACATCTTTATAAAAATCACTCATGTCACGATAATTTTTTAAATTCTTCGGTTTACGTTGGTGGGTAAAAACGAATGAAATAGGCACATCCCCGCAATAACTACGCCAAGAAATTTTCTGTTCATTCAATCGATCAAAAATCGTCGATTGTCTTTGATAAAAAAACTCACGCAATTCAGGATCTTTCATGCCATCTGGCATGTTAACCCTGCCAGAGGACGTACCGGATAAAGCAAAAAAACGATTCGGCCATGTAGGTCCTGGAAGCGATGAAAACCAGTGATCGCACACGGTATATTCTGCGGCGAGTGCATGCAATGCGGGTAAAAATCCCCATGGATAATATCCCATAATATTTTGACGATCGTTAGGGGATGAAGTTGGATAATGGGTTATAAAATTTTGAACAAATCCACTATTATTATCACTGATTTGTTTTGCTACGTCGGGTACATCATGTAAAGGATCTAAGGGCATCTGCTTTGCGGTTGTGATTTTTTGATAAATCTTATTGCCTTGATCATCTAAATTAAAATAAGGGTTTTTTTCATTGATCCCGTCACCTCCTGGAAAAGATCCCAGCATATGATCATAGGATGCATTTTCCATCATGAGGACAATCACATGCTTGATTTGATCTTCTATTTTTTTTTCTTCAGACACGTCCTTATGTAACATTTATTTTTCTCCTTATGTAATACCTGTTGCTCGGAAAACGGCAGAGGTTCCGCGTGGACCTTGCAGTATGCAGGAAACACTCGTATTCACTGGCACACTGGAAGAAACGATTGAGTAACCAGAAGGTAAAGTACTTCCCACCAACATGCTGGCAACAGCCGTGCAATTTGGGATAGGGATACCATTCGTACTTCTTTCTACCCGCGCAGCATAATTTTCTGCATTGGCGGACGATAGCGCACCCGCAACGCCATTGGTTGTAGCGTTTTGGGCATCTTGACCTAAATCAATAAAAGTTGGAATTGCCACTACTGCAAGTATCCCCAGAATGACAATTACAATAACAAGCTCGATTAACGTGAATCCTTGAAAAGCAGTATTTCTTGACATTAGAATATCCAATCCTTTGAGAATTTTAAATATTATGCAAGATTTTAATGATATTAACAATCTGTCATGATTTTTTAATTTGATTTGTTTATACTATAGGTAGAACATTAGGAATGGACTCTCATATGACTAAAATTTTGCATCAACGAATCATATCGATCAATTTTTTAATTGCGATTGTATTATTAGCGATTTCTACAATTTATTATTCCATTGAACATAGTCACCGCAAAAAAGAAAATGAAAATATCATGTTATCTTATCAAACGATGCGAGCAGCCAATCAAACTTTGCTTTCATTAGGACAAGCCTTGCTACGTCTGAATACCTATACACACACTCACGATCCTGCAATAATAAAAAAAATCCCTGAATACCTTGAAGCAGCAAAGGTAAATTTTCAAACCCTATCCTCGCTTATTGCGGATAATTCCTATGAAACATCACTTTACCATAAAACCCAACCGCTATTTGATGAGAAAATTAAACTCCTGTCTCAAGTTTATCAAGAGGATGTTCGAGGAAACTTACAATCGCCGATTCTTCTCGATTCAGCGCTCGATAACATAAATGAAAATCTGCATTTGATAAAATCGGAAGAATTGAAACAATTAACCAACAGTAGTATTAAGATATATACAAATACATCCTCAGTAAAAAAGATGATGTATATTTTCGGGATTCTGTGTTCAGCGTTCTTTTTGTTGTCATTTATTCATTTGAATTATTATTTTAAACGCTTTTAAAACACGTGCTATCTGCTTGAATGGTAATGTGAAGCATTTGCCTTTTAAAACCTTTTGTAAAATTTGAGATAACTTACACTTTGCCTCCAAAGCACCAATTTCTATTAAAATTAATATTGATTTTCTAAAAAAAACAAATAATAATAATTTCCTGTTTTTCAAATATCTTTATTAATATTCTTAAAAAGGAATACTATGAAAAAATTAGTGTTTATTGCAGGATATTTATTGTCTACAACTGTTTTTGCAGCAGATGTCATTATTCTAAATCATCATTTCTACCAATCTCCTGGTGTAAAAAAAGTAGAATTGAAAACAGAGAGAACAATAAGAACATTATCACAAAAAGAAATAGATGAAGAAAATAACAATCAAATGCAAAAAGCTTTTGCCTCTACATTAAAAGCTGTGGCGCACGATGCCTTTTCAAAAGTAAATCAAGACGTTCGGATTAATTCGGACCATTCTGCTTGTTTTAAAAATACCTCAAAAATATTACAACAATACGGCTATCATTTTGAATTAGCGGTTATGAGTGATTATGTAGAGGATGCAGAAACTTTTATGATGGGGCCCGGTCAGGAGACATGTATTTCACAAAACATTTTCATGACATCTCAGCCTGGCGCCCCAGGGAAGTATCAGATCACTGCTACTACTATTGGCGCTGAAGGAAGCGGCGGAATTAATACTGTAAAAGATTATGCAACATTAACCGTTACTTAATAATAAACTAAACTGGCATTCATTATGCAAGTAATGGATGCTAGTGCTCATACAGCTTTCAACATCCAAAGATATCCCCCCAAAGCAAAGAATAGCGTCGGTAACAAGGCTGCAATGATAGGATGAAATTGAAAAACAATACTAAATTGGCCGAAAAACGCATTTAAAATATAAAAAACAAATCCAATGATGATCGCAAATATAATCCGCCGACCGATACTCACGGATCTTGGCGCTGCGAATACAAAAGGAATTGCGAGTAACACCATCACGAGGGTGGTGAGCGGTTGAAAAACCCGCTGCCAAAGTTCAAGCTGAAAAACGCTTGCTTGTAAACGATTTTGTTTTAAATAACGGGAATATTCTACCAATTTTTTTAACGGTAAGGCTGTCGCTTCAACCAATCCGACATTAATTAAATTGGGTGTTAATTTCAAATTCCAAGGGGCAACAGAGGATTTTTCTATGCGGGTTTTATCATGATTAATTGTCGTCTTTACTAAGTTATAAGAAGTCCATTGCCCATGCTCAAATTCTAAAGTATCCGCATAATACGAAGCCAAGAGTCGATGTGCATCATCGAATTCATATCGCGTAACACCTTCCAAATAGCGACGCCCAATCATATTATCAATGTGAATAAAATTATTTCCCTCATGAATCCAAACACCGGATTTAGTCACAACCGCTTGTCCTAAGGTTTGTGCGAGGGTTTTATATTTTTCTGCAAAAAAATTCGCACGCGGTGCAACCAATTCACCCATCAGTGTTGCCGCTATAATTAAAAGTAATGCCGCATTCAAAACAAAAAGCACAATGCGCTGTATTGAAATTCCGGAAGCACGCATCACCATGAGTTCATGACTTTGAGAGAGTCCACCTAATCCGACAACCCCCCCCAATAAAACCAACATCGGGAAAAATTGATAAACTTCATGCGGTAAAATTAAAATTTCATGCACCACAATTTGAAGAAAACCATAATCCCCTTCTCCCAACGCACGAAGCTCTCTTAACATCCCAATAATAAAACAAAGCGCTGTGACGACCATACTTACCATCAGGGTGGATGCAATCACATGTTTAGCGATGTATCGATGAATAATGCTCATGCCAGTTTTCTCACAGATCTAAAAAAGTGTATACCGTGTAATTGCACAAATTGTAATAAAAAAATACCTAAGATAAAGAAAATGAATAATCCATGAACCCACCATAAGCCAATCGAAGATGAAAGGGTTTGATGCGCCACCCAACCACGACTTAAAAATAATAAATTCATATAAACAAGATAAATGAGTAAAGCAGGAAATAAATTGACATATCGATTTTGTCTTGGACCTACATAACTTAACGGAATGGCAAGAAATGCTAAAAGAATCGTCGCAATCGGCATGGAAATCCGCCATTGCAACTCTGCTGCTTTACTTGGGTTTTTTGAATAGTCTTGCCATAATGTTGATGTGGGCAGCACTTCTTCCGGTTGATGCGTTAACTCGAGTGTTGACTCGATAATGGGTGCAGTATATTTTTTGAATTGAATAATTTTATATGCATTTTCTCCAGGAACGCCTTCATAACGATATCCATCCAAAGCCACGACATAGCGTTCTTTGGTGTCATGATTTCTCGTTTGATATCCTTTGGCTGCCGAAATCACGGACCAGGTAGCCGCTTCATCTAAATGTTTTTTTTGTTCTGCAATGAATATATTATTTGCCACACGAGATTTCCGTGAAATCGATTCAACATATAACACATGCTTATCATCCGGCGTCACTTGAAATCGTCCCGGAATCAATGTATCTAAAATATTTTCCGTTGTCATACTTTTCAAAATTAATTTATTTTTTTGAGATGCAAGATGGGGATTCACCCATAACATTAAAATGGTCACAAAAATCGAAATAAAAACACCCAATGTACCTGTTATGACAATTAAGCTTTTCGTACTCAGACCAGATGCTTGCAAGACACGTAATTCATTGTCAGCATACATACGTCCGTAAGTAAAAATAATGCCGAGGTATACACCCAATGGTAATATGAGTCCTAATAAAAAAGGAATCTCAAAACCCATTAATTGCAATAAAATATTGGCAGCAATTTTCCCCTTAGCGGCATATTTTAAGTAGCGGACAAGCTGATTGCTTAAAAATATCAGCAATAAAACAAATGTCACCCCTAATAATGCATAAGAGGTTTCTTTTCTTAAATATCGCGAGATAATCATTTAGTACTCATCTATATTTTAGCAAATTGTCATGCCAGCATGCTTTAAGCTGGCATCCAGAGAGGCCTTTCTGGATGCCAGCTTAAAGCATGCTGGCATGACAATTTTATATCCTGTAATATTACACACATTTAGACTTTCTGGAGCGCATATGAAATTCACACTCGACGCCGCTATGCTTTCGAAACAACAGGCAGATTGTATCATTATAGGCATTTATGAAGAAGCGGAACTCTCACCTGCCGCAAAAGAATTGAATAAAATGAGCGAAGGATACCTGCAAAAATTTCTCAAAAAAGGCGAATTTCAAGGAAAAATCGGCCAAACTTTCCTATTTTATGCATTACTCCATATTCCTTTTGAACGTGTGCTTTTGGTCGGTTGTGGCAAAAAAGGGCCTTTAAATGCTAAAGACTATCGAAAAATCGTAAGTGTTAGTATAAAAGCACTACAACCCAAAGTGACGCAAATTATCTCCTATCTTCCTGAGCTCACCGTTGAAAAAAAAGATTTATCATGGAAAATCAAACATGCCGTCGAGGTCACTTATCAGGCCTTGTATCAATTTGATCAATTTAAAACCAAAAAAGAACCTTCACACTTGCGGGAAGTCCGTTTAGCCGTTCCCAAACTTGCAAAATCCCTGAATACCGCATTGACCCAAGCGCTTTGTATTTCAAAGGGGGTAGAATACACGAAAAACTTAGCCAATCTACCGAGTAATATTTGCACACCTTCCTATCTTGCGAACGAAGCGAAAAAATTAGCGAAACAATACAAAAACATTTCCGTTAAAATTCTTGAAGAAAAAGACATGAAAAAATTAGGCATGAATGCCTTTTTGGCGGTCGCAAAAGGAAGTCAAGAAGATGCAAAATTGATTTGTCTTGAGTATAAAGGGGGTAAAAAAACCAAAAATCCTGTCGCACTCATCGGCAAGGGGATTACTTTCGATACCGGGGGTATTTCATTAAAACCCTCAGACAGTATGGTCGGCATGAAATATGATATGTGTGGTGCTGCCACTGTGTTAGGCACGCTCAAAGCGGCTGCTGAATTGAAATTACCATTGCACATCGTCGGCATTTTAGCGACCGCTGAAAATATGCCGAGTGGACATGCCGCAAAACCAGAAGATATTGTGGTATCGCTCTCTGGTCAAACCATCGAAATTATGAATACCGATGCAGAGGGTCGACTCGTTTTATGTGATGCCATTACTTATGCGGAACGATATAAGCCAGATACGGTCATTGATATCGCAACGCTTACAGGCGCTGTTGTGATTGCATTAGGTTATCATGCGACAGGTATGCTATCGAATCACGAACCACTTTCTCTGGCACTGCAAGATGCCGGCATCGAAAGTCATGATCGTGTTTGGCCATTACCTTTGTGGGAAGAATATCAAGAGCAATTAAAAAGCCCATTCGCAGATATGTCTAATGTCGGAGGAAGAGCAGCGGGCACGATCACTGCAGCCTGTTTCTTATCCCGTTTCGCGAAAAAATTTCATTGGGCACACTTAGATGTGGCAGGAACCGCTGCCATGATGTCGGGAAACGATCGCTATGCCACCGGCCGACCCGTTCCCTTGTTGATACAATATTTAATTCATCGCGCTGAGAAAAAACATGCCAAAAATTGATTTTTATTTATTGGAAGAATCTTCGATGCCGCATCGATTAGATTTTGCATGCCGTCTCATCGAAAAAGCCTATAAACATAAACATCGCATTTATGTGCATGTCGAAAATGTGAATGATGCACATCTGCTCGATGAAAAATTATGGACTTACCGAGACGATAGTTTTTTACCGCATCATATTCAAGGCGAAGGACCAGAGCCAGCTCCCCCTATTCAAATTGGATATACTAAAGCGCCTGAAAAAGCTCGCGATATTTTATTGAATCTTTCTTTCAACGTTCCTGAATTTTATCCGCAATTTAAACGCATTTTAGAAATTGTGATCAATGCTCCTGAAGCGCAAAATAAAGCGCGTGAACATTATCGTGAATATCGTTCAAAAGGCTTTGATATTCAAACACATCATTTACAAAACGGGAGTAAAACCGAATGATGGACAAAACATATAATCCTAACGCGATTGAAAAACACTGGTATGCTTTTTGGGAACAAAATAATTTTTTTGCACCAAAAGGTGAAGGAAAACCGTTTTGCCTCATGATTCCACCACCCAATGTCACTGGTAGTTTACATATGGGACATGGGTTTGGCACAACACTCATGGATATTTTGGTGCGTTTTCATCGCATGACTGGAGATAAAACACTTTGGCAGCCGGGAACGGATCATGCGGGAATTGCAACCCAAATGGTGGTCGAAAGACAATTGATGCTGGAAGGAAAATCGCGTCACGATTTAGGCCGAGAGGCTTTTGAAAAAAAAGTCTGGGAATGGAAAGCGGAATCTGGAAATACCATCACCCGTCAATTGCGTGAATTAGGTGTTACGGTTGATTGGGATCGAGAAAAATTTACCATGGATGAATCTTTTTCTTTTGCTGTTCGAGAAGCATTTATCCGTTTATACAATGAAGGATTTATTTATCGCGGCACAAGACTTGTCAATTGGGATCCGAAATTGTTAACCGCGATCTCTGATCTTGAAGTCATCAATGAGGAAGAAGAAGGGCAATTATGGCATATCCGTTATCCTCTGGTTGGCATACAGGGACATTTAACCATTGCAACGACACGCCCTGAAACATTATTGGGAGATACCGCGCTTGCGGTGCATCCCGATGATACCCGTTATGCGCGTTTTATTGGAAAGGAGGTACAACTTCCTTTAACAGGACGGACGATTCCCGTCATCGCCGACGAATATGTCGATAAAGATTTTGGCAGCGGCGTTGTCAAAATTACACCCGCACATGATTTTAATGATTATGCGATTGGGCAAAGGCACCACTTAAAAATGATTAACATTTTCACGCCGGATGCACACTTAAATGAAAATGCACCGAATGCATACCAAGGTCTTGAACGTTTTGCTGCACGCGAACAAATTGTGAAAGATTTAAGTGTGTTAGGTTTGATTGAAAAAGTCGAAAAACATACCTTAAAAATTCCACGCGGTGATCGTTCAGGCGTCGTGATTGAACCTTATCTCACGAAACAATGGTTCATGAACATGAAAGCGTTGGCAGAACCTGCGCTTTCCGCCGTCAAAGAAGGCAACATTAAGTTCATTCCAGAAAATTGGACGAAAACCTATTATCAATGGTTAGAAAATATTGAAGATTGGTGCATCAGCCGGCAATTATGGTGGGGACATCGAATTCCTGTTTGGTATGATGAAAATGGCAATACGTATGTCGGTCATAATGAAGGAGATGTGCGTGCAACCTATAACATTTCAACGGATACCGATCTCCTTCAAGAAAATGATGTATTAGATACCTGGTTTTCATCGGGTCTTTGGCCATTTGCCACCTTAGGATGGCCGAATGAAACAGAAGATCTTAAAACGTTTTATCCCACGAATATTTTAGTTACGGGTTTCGATATTATTTTCTTTTGGGTCGCACGCATGATTATGATGGGACTCAAATTCATGGAAGATGTCCCATTCAAAGAAGTTTATATTACAGGTCTCATTCGTGATGCAGAAGGCCAAAAAATGTCGAAATCGAAAGGAAATATTTTAGATCCTTTAGATTTGATACATGGTATTTCATTAGATGATTTAGTCTATAAACGCGTCTATGGTTTGTTGCAACCACGCATGGCGCAAAAAATCGAAAAAGCCACCCGCGAACAATATCCCGACGGCATTAAAGCTTATGGCACCGATGCGTTACGTTTTACTTTTGCAGCCCTTGCAACCCATGGGCGTGAAATTCGTTTTGATACCGGGCGTTTAGAAGGATATCGCAATTTTTGCAATAAATTGTGGAATGCAGCGCGCTATGTCTTAATGAATACCGAAAATAAATCGCTTTCCGACAAAAAACACTTTTCTTTTCCTGATAAATGGATTTTATCGCGCCTTCAGAATACCATTGAATCCGCACGAATAGCACTTAAAGATTATCGTTTTGATTTATTCGCGCAATCCTTGTATGAATTTACCTGGAATGAATATTGTGACTGGTATTTAGAATTATCAAAACCCTTATTAAATTCCGATAAAAGTAATGAAGAAGAATTAAGCGGCACGCGTCATACGTTAATTTTTGTATTAGAACATATCACGCGTCTCATACACCCTATTATCCCTTTTATCACAGAAGAAATTTGGCAGCGTATCAATAAAGATTCACATAAAGTTTCTATTATGTGGGAATCTTATCCCATCGTTGATAAGAAATTGAAAAATCCGGCCATTGAAACAGAAATGGCATGGGTACAAAATATCATTGTGACCGTACGAACCATTCGCAGTGAAATGAATATCGCACCCGGCAAACCCTTATCGATTTTATTAAACAAAGGCACATCGCTTGATAAAGAGCGTTTTAAGAGTCACGAAACCTTTATCATGACACTTGCAAAATTGGAAAAAGTCACTTGGCTTAAAGATGGTGAACCACATCCAGAATCGGCAACGGCTTTGTTGGGAGAGTTAGAAATTTTAATACCCATGAAAGGGTTGATTAATAAAGCTGAAGAATCAGAACGCCTCAAAAAAGAAATTGTAAAATTAAAAAAAGAAGTAGCACGTTCGGAAACCAAATTACGTAATCCAAATTTTGTGGAAAAAGCACCCAGGGATGTTATCGAAAAAGAACAGGTGAAATTGGAAGATATTCAAAATACCCTTAAAAAGCTCGAGCAGCAATTGGAGCGAATTGAGGCTTTTTAGTGTTATAATATAAATATAATAATCATCTAAATCAAAAGGAGGAGTTATGCCGCAATCCAATTGGAAAGGTATGATTTCATTTGGTTTAGTCAGTATTCCAATCTCTTTAATTAATTCAGAAAACACGGAAGAAAAAGTCTCTTTCCATCAAATAGATAAACGCAATAATGCAAGAATAAAATATCAACGCATTAATGCGGAAACAGGCAGAGAAGTCGAATGGGAAAATATCGGTAAAGGGTATGCTTATAGTAAAGATATTATTTTACCGGTTGAAGAAGATGAATTAAAAAGGGTTGCGGGTGAAAATTCGAGAACGATTGCCATCGAAGGGTTTGTTAAAAAAGAGAATATCGAATTGATACAGATTCATAAAACCTATTACTTGATACCAGATAAAAAAGGTGAAAAAGGATATGTTATTTTAAGAGAAGCATTAAAAAAAGCGGGTGTTTTCGGCATTGCCAAAGTGATTATCAGCACGAAAGAATATTTGGGTGCCGTAGGTTGTTATAAAAATGCTTTAGTGCTTTATCTTTTACGGTATCAAGAAAATATTCGTCCATTGTCTGATTTTGATATGCCGTCAGAAGATTTAAAAAAATATAAAGTGAATAGCAAGGAAATCAATACCGCATTATTATTGATAAAATCTATGCTTGAAAAGTGGAAACCCAATCAATACAAAGATGAGTTTCAAGAATACGTTCATCAATGGGCACAAAACAAAATGAAACACAAAGCGCCTGTCATCATGGTGCAACGCGGTGAAAGCGTTAAGCCCATGAGTAAAAAAGTGGATTTTATTGATTTACTTAAGAAAAGCATGCAGCAACATAAGAAAGAAAAAACACATGTACATCATTATGCTAAGAAAAAAACACACAGTGGAAAAAGAGTTTCGGTGCATTAATCGTACTTACTCACCCCCTTTGCAAAAGGGGGTCGCCATGCGCTTTTTGCATGGCGGGGGGATTTTTAAACTGTAAAATCCTCTCGCCTCGCGGTGCCGAAATTAATATAATCAATCAGATAAATGCCTCAAAAAAAATATACGTGAACAATCTGTTAATAATTCCTTAAGATTAGTCGATTAGAATATATACATATATTAATAAACGGGGCAATTTTTATGTTTGGCAAAAGAAAAGAACAAGATAATATTCAAAGTCAAGTACCTTCTAAAAAAAAGCAATTAAGAAAAGATAGAGCAGATTATTATTACTTCGATACGACTACGAATAAACTTCTTACTGATGATCCTGTTACCCGGGAAGACCTGGAGAAGAAAAAGCCTACAACTATTAATGGGAACAGAACATGGACAGTAAACGGTAGGATTATTCGCACACAAAACAGCGCAGATGCAGCAGCCTATCGAAAAAGAGATAAAGAAAATAAAATGGCACTTAATTTTTTTGAAACACTACCAAAACCAAGTTATTTGCAAACATTCAACAGCAACACATATTATACTGATAAACCTGACAAGGAAGGAAAGCACACAGAAGTATCAAAAGACGCGGAAGGAGCAATATCAGGAAAGACATTACTTCAGAGATACAGAAGAAGATATGAAAGAAAGCAATGGAATGAAATACAAAAACAAAAGTCGCAAGCACAAGAAACAAAACAGACTGAGCCGATGCTTTCTTCTTCTATAAGTACAGAATTAGATAATAAGGTAATAGTTCCGCATAACAATATTTTATTGCCACAAACAAGTGAAAAGGAAATGTCATTAAAACATGATCTTTTGAAAACACAAGAAAAACAACATCATTTTCAAAAATTCGATCCTTATACATACTATGACTCTATACCTAACGATCAAGGAATTCATGCAGTAGCATCAAGAGAAAGCAGGACAAAGGTGGTCACAGGGCATGCGTTATATGTAAGATACAGACAACGATATAAAAAAGCAAAAGAATTAGAAGACAAAAAAAAATGCGATCTTGAAAGAGAAACAATCAAGCGTTATTTAAATACAACAACAAAAAATGATGAATTTAAAAAAGTTGATTTTGCTGTTGCTGGGTCATTAGCACAATATGATTTTTATCCACTCAAAGACTTACTTAGCGCATACGTCAAGGAATCATCATTATTGTCATTATTGAAACTAGAAGAAAATATTAATAAAAATATCACTAGATATCATCAATTGAATGCCGAACTTGGCATACAAGAAACCGAGTTTACACCTGTTACAGCAACTTATACGAGAGATTTATTGCAAAAAAAACGCGAAAAAATATTGTCTTACCTTCAGCCGCTTTATGATTCATATCCTCAACAAAAAGAATTCACTGCTTTTCTCATCAATCAAGGCTGGGAACAGGACGAAAAAAATAAAACTCACTTACAAAAATGTAAAGAAGAAATTAACAAACTTATTGATTCCTATGATTCAATCAATGCCTTACTTGGAACGCAATCGCCACCATATTTTGCAAAAGTAGATTCATACACAAATGCGGTAACAACGACTCCAACGCTAGCGCCGATGTCTTCTTCTATGGGTACTACAGAATTAGATAATAAGCCTACAATCCCGAATCGCAATATGTTATTTACTCCTCAACCAAGTGAACAAGCAATACTAGATTCGTTTATCAGCGAGGAAAGCACACTTGGCAATAAACCTAAAAACGACAGCCTTTAATGACAACATCAAATATTATTTTTATAATTTCTTTATTTTTTTTTCTATAAGCTCCCCCCATCCTTTCCTTCCCCCACAAAACGGGGGGAAGGAACGCTCACATCTGAGCATGTGATTATACCCGAATGCTATAGAATTTCAGATAAGTCTTTTGGTAAAAAGCGACCAAAAGACTTATCTGAAATTTAATTCTCGAGTTCTTCTGCTTCTATATTTCATGTTCAAAAAACACGGACTACGCTGTCATTGCGATGCCTCGTGTTTTTTACGAGGTGACGCAATCCAGAAAGGCTTTTCTGGATTGCGTCACCTCGTAAAAAGCACGAGGCATCGCAATGACGGATTAGCATGGAAATTCCTATATACTTAAATTATTTGAGTTTATCTAAATTCAACGACTGCCGAATCTTAAAAAAATCTTTCCAGGGATCCTTTTTTAAATGATTGAGTCGCTCAGGCAATGTCTTAATGGTGTAATCCGTATCTTTTTTTCGACTCGTCAACTCATCCCAATGAAGAGGAACAGCAACAGGCGCGTGTGGCTTTGCTCTCGTTGAATAAGCAGCAATGGAGGTCGCACCACGCTGATTACGCATATAATCCACAAATATTTTTCCTTTTCTCTTTATTTTTGTCATCACATCAACATATTCGTTGGGATAATTTTCCATCATAAATTGCACTAAGGCATGTGCAAATTTTTTCATCGTGGCCCACGGGTATTCCGGTTGAATAGGGATCACGACATGCAGCCCTTTTCCACCTGTGGTTTTAACAAAACTTTTTAATTTCAAATGATCCAATGTTTCTTTGATTCGTTTTGCAGCAATAACAACTTTTTTCCACGGTATGTCGGGTGCCGGATCTAAATCGATCGTTATCATGTCGGGTAATTCTACTCTTTCGATCCGACTACCCCATGGATGTATTTCTAATGTTCCCATTTGAACGAGTGAAAGTAATCCTTCTCGATCTTTGATATAAATTGTCTTTTCTGTCTTTTCTTTTTCTTTAATGGAAATACCATACAAATGCTGTGGGGTACTTTTGTTAATGTGTTTTTGAAAAAAACATTCTTTGTAAGAATCTGGGCAACGAAGAATGGTTAATGGTCGATTGACAATAAAAGGCAAAATCCAATCCATAATTTCATCATAATATTGCATTAAATCTAATTTAGTTATTTTTCCTTCTGGATATAATATTTTATTAGGATTTGTGATTTTAATGGGCAGTAACCCTTTAAAACGCGCTTGACGTAAAATATTGTCATCTGTCCATTCACTAAATTCTATATCTGCAACTAATTTTGGCGAAACCCATGTTGCTCCCGTGCGCCCTGGGGGTTTAGTCGCGAATGGGTTTTTTTTAATGATTAATGGATTTAATTTTTTGGAAATTTGCGTAAGTGATTTCTCATTAAATCCTGTTCCAACATTTCCACAATAAATTAATTTATTATTCTCATAATAACCCAAATATAAAGAACCAAAATGACTTCGTGCACCCTGTGGCCGCGTAAAGCCACCAATCACAAATTCTTGGCGTTTGACACATTTAATTTTTAACCAATCTTTTGTACGCTTTTCAATATAAGGACTTTGAATATTTTTTGAAACAATACCTTCTAAAGACATTTTACAGGCTTTTTTAAAAATTTCAGCACCTGAACCTATGATATGATCATTATAGATTAAACAGTCTTGATTGGCCTCATACAAAATTTCTTGTAATAGGCTTTTCCGCTCAAGTAAAGTTAATGACATAAGATCAAATTTTTCGTAATAAAGTATATCAAAAATATAATAAAGGAAATTTTTTTCTTCTTTTGAATTAATCGAATTTTGTAATAATTGAAAATCAGAACGATGGTTTTCATCCAATAAAACCACCTCTCCATCTAAGATAATATTTGTAGCAGATAACTGACTTAAAGCATGATGCAAATTAGGAAAATATTTCGTCCATTCTTTATTATTTCTAGACATCAAGCGTATTTTTTTCCCTTTTTTAAATGTCAAAATTCGGTAACCATCCAGTTTTATTTCATGCAACCAATTTTCCCCATTGGGCGGGATATCGGTTAATGTGGCTAATTCAGGAAAAATGATTTTGGGAAAAGCACTTTGCAACTTCACCCCCTTTGGAAAAGGGGGGCGCCAAACACTGTTCGGTTTTTCTAGGATAATATCATATTCATCCTTTGATTTTGCATATTTATCTTTGCTTTTTATTAAAAACCATGCATTATCTTTGCTACTTTTTAAAGATTTAAATTTGATTAAACTAAATCGACCTTTTAACTTTTTTGCTTTGATCGTAAATCGTAAATGCCCATCACGGTATGCTTTTAAGGGATTTTCATCTTCCGGGATCCAAATCCCTTTATCCCAGAGCATCACAGTACCTGCGCCATATTGCCCTTCTGGAATGATACCTTCAAAGTTACCGTACTCGACCGGATGATCTTCGACATGCATCGCAAGTCTTTTAACGGTTGGATCTAAGGAGGGACCTTTTGGCACGGCCCAACTCAGCAATACACCGTTTAATTCTAGACGAAAATCGTAGTGCAAGTGACTTGCGGCGTGTTTTTGAATGACAAATAAATGATGATATTTGTTTTTTACGATCCCCTTGGGCTCTCGTGTTTTTTTAAAATCGCGTTTTTTATTGTAAAGTGCAAATTTCATAAAAATCCTTTTTAAAAAAAACTAGAGCATGAGTTCTGTGATGGTATTTCCAATCATTAACCCATCAATCGCACTGAAATGTTTATCGTAAGTACAAATCGCACAGCCATTTTCTAATGCTTGAGCTGCAATCCACATATCATTTGTCGGGATGGGTTGACCTTTTCGTTTTAATGAAGAATATACATGACTATAATAATT
>JABDEF010000003.1:0-32068 GCA_013287235.1 Gammaproteobacteria bacterium | reverse complement strand
CCATTTTCTAATGCTTGAGCTGCAATCCACATATCATTTGTCGGGATGGGTTGACCTTTTCGTTTTAATGAAGAATATACATGACTATAATAATTTGCCGTATCCAATGTCAGTGGAAAAATCTTAATTCGTGAAGATTCCAAAAAAGTACTTAGTTCTTCACGATTTTTTTTTGATTTATTTTCATGCTCAAAACCACCTAATAATTCTCCTAAAACAATAGGACTGATTCCTATCACTTCAATGATTTGGATAATTTCAAGGATTGCTTTTTCCCCCAGTTTAAATGCGCTATAGGCATTCGTATCGATTAAAATGGGACGCATTACCAAAGATCCTTATCAATTTTTCCAAAATCTTTGATATTTATTTGGAAATTCTCGTAATCTTTTTGAGACCATGTACCAGAAAGTTCATCTAAGTCATGATAAATCGTTTTTTTCTTCTTTTCTCCTATGCTCTCTGCAATCACTTGTAAGATTATTTTATTGACACTGATGTTTTGCTGAGCAGCCTTATGCTTCAGCGCCACCATCATTTCTTTAGGGATTCCTCGAAGATTGAAATTCATTTCGTTACGCATTTTGATACCATATTTAATATCATATTAATACCAACTAATAATACCATTTTTAAATTAAAAATCCATTAAATTTAATAATTCCTTAAGGTTGATTGGATAATATATATCCATATTTTAATAAACGGGGTAGTTTTTATGTTAGGAAAAAGAAAAGAAGCTGAAATACAAACGCAAGTAAACAATTACTTAAAAATACAACCTCATTTTCAATCATTCAAAAAAAAGAAATACTATACCTCTAAACCTGACGAGAAAGGATATCACGCAGAAGTACCAATGGGCACACCAAAGGCTGTCAAGGGAGTTTCATTATATCATAAATATAGATACGCTATAAAAAAAGAGGATGAAAAGAAAACGCAATCAGATTTAAAAATACAACCAAAACAAAGACATTTTCAATCATTCAATAGAAAGAAATACTATAACTCTATGCCTGACGTGACAGGAATTCACCCAGAAGTACCAGAAGGCACGCCAGGAGCGATCTTAGGAACTAAATTAACTACAATATATAGGCGAAAAAAAGAATTTGAAGACAAAGAAAATTGCTTTCTTGAAATAGAAAAAATCAAGTGTTTTTTAAATACAGAAATAAAAAATGATGAATTTAAAAAAGCTGATCTCGCTGCTGCTGGATCATTATCAAACTATGATTCTTATCCACTCGAAGACTCATTTCGCGCATACGCCGGGGAATCGTTGTTATCGTTGTTATTGAAACGAGAAGAAAATATTAACAAACATATCACTAGATATCATCAATTGAATGCCAAACTTGGCATACAAGAAACAGAGTTTACACCTGTTACAGCAACTTATACGAGAGATTTATTGCAAAAAAAACGCGAAAAAATATTGCCTGACTTTCACCCGCTTTATAATTTATATTCTGAACAAAAAAAATCCGATGCTTCTTTCATCGAGCAAGGCTTGGAAGAAGAAGTTAACATACTTGTTGATTTCTATCATTTAATCAATGGGTTACTTGAGACGCAATCAGAATCAAAAGTAGATACAAACACAAATGCAGTAACAACAACCCCCACATTAACCCCGATGTCCTCTTCTTCTATAACGCTAGCACCGATGCCCTTTTCTTCTTCTATAATGCTAACGCCGATACCCTCTTCTTCTATAGGTACAGAATTAAATAATAGGCCTACAGTCTCGCATCGCAATATGCTATTTACACCACCACAAATAAGTGAACAAGAAATACTAAATTCGTTTTTTATAGACAAAGATAACATTCCTGGAGTAGGTGCAGAATTAGATCATGACCTACAGTCCCAGATCGCAATATGCTATTTACTACACCGCCTCAAATAAGTGAACAAGAAATACTAGATTCGTTGATAGACAAGGATAGCACCCCTATTTGCTTTGATCGTAAATCGTAAATGCCCATCCAGGTACGCTTTTGCAGAATTTTCATCTTCTGGGATCCAAGGGAGTTACCTTATTTTAAAAAATATTTTTTAATTTCAATTTTTTTGCATGAAGTGCCATTATTTTATCTAAGGTAGCAATATGTTTTGCACCATGCCGTTCGGCACACGCAAAATGCAAAGCATCACCTGCTCTTAAGCCTTTATTGGTACTTAAGATCATATTCGCAGCTGCATAATATTCTATAGGTTCAAGCGGCAAAAGATTAATATCTCTGCTGCATAACTTTTGAAATTGATCCCAACATTGGATAGCTTGGGCATGCGTCAACTGTCCCATTCTTTCTTTGATACCCAATGCACTTGCAAACTCTGAAATACACCATATCGCAGAAACTAATTCGTCTTTACAATGGACGTACCAATTTTCGACACGTGTACTTTCTGTTTCATTTGTACATAGGGCCACTAAAACACTCGTATCAACATAACAAGACATTAATAACGTGATCCTTCTTCGCGACGTAATTTATTAATGACTGAAGATCCTTTTTGCATCGTGTCTCGCAATTGGCGTAACTCTAAAGCAAATTTTTTACGATCAAATGCCTGATAACGAATGGTTAATTCACCATCCGGCGTTAAATTTGCATAAACATGCTCACCTTCTTTTAAACCCATTCGACGAACAAATTCTGCTGGAATACGCAGCGCTAAACTGTTACCCCATTTTGATACTTGTAAATCCATACTCCTCTCCTTTGTTAATGGATATACATATAAGTATATCCGTTTTTTATATTTTTTTCAATACCCTTTAACCACCGCATCAATCGCTAGAGCATGAGTTCTGTGATGGTATTCCCCATCATTAACCCATCAATTGCACTGAAATGTTTATCATAAGTACAAATCGCACACCCATTTTCTAATGCTTGAGCTGCAATCCACATATCATTTGTCGGGATGGGTTGACCTTTTCGTTTTAATGAAGAATATACATGACTATAATAATTTGCCGTATCCAATGTCAGTGGAAAAATCTTAATTCGTGAGGATTCTAAAAAAGTACTCAGTTCTTCACGATTTTTTTTTGATTTATTTCCATGCTCAAAACCACCCAATAATTCTCCTAAAACAATAGGACTGATTCCTAACCTCAGTCAGCGCTCATTCCGAGTTTAGTACCCTACTAAAAACGACAGTCCTTAATGACACCATCAATCGCCTGCAACTGCATCAGTAGCGCCTCCATCTGATCCAACGGCCACATGTTAGGGCCATCGGAGGGGGCATTATCCGGATCGGGATGGGTTTCCATAAAAATTCCGGCAATACCGACTGCCATCGCAGCTCTTGCGAGCACAGGGACAAATTCACGTTGACCGCTCGTCGCATGCCCTAAACCACCCGGTAACTGTACCGAGTGTGTGGCATCGAATACGACAGGACTTCCTGTCTCACGCATAATCGCAAGCGAACGCATATCAGACACTAAATTGTTATAGCCAAAGCTTGCACCTCTCTCACAAACCATAATTTGCGTGTTGCCTGTGCTACGCGCTTTTTCAACGACATTCTTCATTTCCCAAGGTGATAAAAACTGCCCTTTTTTAATATTGATCGGCAATCCAGTCGATGCCACATTTTGAATATAATTGGTTTGGCGACATAAAAAAGCGGGCGTTTGTAAAACATCGACAACTTCCGCCACTTCATACAAAGGCGAATCTTCATGAACATCCGTCATGACAGGAATTTTAAATGTTTTTTTGACAAGCTCAAGAATACGTAAACCTTCATCAATACCTAATCCCCGAAAACTTTTGATCGAGGAACGATTTGCTTTATCAAATGAAGATTTGTAAATAAAAGGAATACGAAGCCGATCGGTTATTTCTTTTAAAATACCTGCAGTGTCTATCGCAAGTGTCTCACTTTCAATCACACATGGCCCCGCCATGAGAAAAAAAGGATGTTCTAAACCCGCCTCAAAACCACACAATTGCATCAGCGTTTCTCCTTATATTTTTTCGCGGCCGTAATAAATCCTGTAAACAAAGGATGCCCATCACGCGGTGTTGAAGTAAATTCAGGATGAAATTGACAACCCAAAAACCAAGGGTGATCTTTGAATTCCATCATTTCCACCAAATGATCTGGCTCAGATCGACCTGAAATCACTAATCCTTTTAATTCAATATGGGGAAGCAACACATTATTGACTTCATAACGATGGCGATGTCTTTCAATAATTTTATCTTTGCCATAAAGCGTCGCTGCGAGTGTTCCTTGTACCAACTGACAGACTTGACCGCCTAAACGCATGGTGCCGCCCAAATCAGATTCTTCATCACGTTTTTCAATACCGCCTTTGTGATTGGTAAATTCCGTGACGAGTCCAATCACAGGATAAGGCGTTTTCGGATCAAACTCCGTGCTATTGGCATTCGCCATATCAGCTTCATTCCGCGCAAATTCAATAATGGCAATTTGCATGCCTAAGCAAATACCCAAATAGGGTACTTTATTCACGCGCGCATAATGCGCCGTTGCAATTTTACCTTCAACACCACGTTTACCAAAGCCACCCGGGACAATAATACCATCCATATCTTTTAAAACGGTTGTACCATTTTTTTCGATATCTTCGGAATCAATATAATAAATTCTGACCCGCGTACGTGTTTGAATGCCTGCATGCAAAAGAGATTCGGATAATGATTTATAGGATTCCGTCAAATCCACATACTTACCCACCATCCCAATTTTAACTTCATCATCTGGATGTCGATAAGCATCCACGACTCTGTCCCATTCACTCAAATCCGCAAGCGGTGCCGTCAAACTCAACATTTCAATCACAATATCATCTAAACCTTGCGCATGGAGTTCTCGCGGGATTTGATAGATAAAATCGACATCTTGTAAGGGAATAACCGCGCGTTTTTCCACATTGGTAAATAATGCAATCTTTGAGCGGGCATGTTCTGATAAAGGTCGATCACATCGACAGAGTAAAATATCAGGTTGAATACCGATAGAACGTAATTCTTTAACAGAATGCTGCGTGGGTTTTGTTTTAATTTCACCTGCCGTTGGAATGTAAGGAACAAGTGTTAAATGAATAAATAAAGCATTTTGACGACCGAATTCGATACGCATTTGACGAATGGCTTCTAAAAATGGCAAGGATTCAATGTCACCCACCGTGCCGCCAATTTCAACCAAGGCGATATCGACGTTACCGGCCCCTTCCATAATGCATTTTTTAATTTCGTCGGTAATGTGGGGAATGACTTGTACCGTACCGCCCAAATAATTACCACGTCGTTCATTACGAATCACATTGGCATAAACTTGACCCGTCGTAAAATTATTTTTCTTACTCATGGTAACCCGAACAAACCGCTCATAATGCCCGAGATCTAAATCCGTTTCAGCGCCATCTTCGGTCACAAAAACTTCACCATGCTGAAGTGGATTCATGGTTCCTGGATCCACATTAATGTAAGGGTCTAATTTCAATAGGGTTACTTTCAAACCGCGGGCTTCAAGAATAGTGCCGAGAGATGCTGCGGCGATTCCTTTTCCTAAGGAGGAAACAACGCCACCTGTAATAAATATGTATCGTGTCATGACCTTATATACCTTTATTCAATCCGCGAATTTAACAAATTAGGGGGGAGGCTGCAATGGACTTTACAGACATGTCGTTCCGTCTGACGGCGAATTGTGGCCACTGAGTGCGAAACAACCGTTGAACTTACAATTTTGATTTTAAAGGCTCAGTATAATTAGTATCCGAGCCTTTTTGCTGTCGTGTAGCAGATGATTACATAACTCTGCATTGTGTTTTTTCTTTATTAATCTTTTCTATTTCATTTGTTAATTTATCCTCAGCCTCCGTCGGACGAAAAAAAGAAGCTGTTTTCCCTAACACATCTAAAGGAACTTGAGATAAATAACTGGTGCTGCTTCTTCCACCTTGCGCTAATAATTGAAGATTGATTTTTTTTTCTAAAAGTAACCTATCAACACGATTATTAATGGCTTTTTCTAGTGAAGTACCATTAGGAAAGTGCTTAGCCGCAGCGGGAGTAATTAACTTTTCCCTCAAAGCAATTAAACCTTTTGTTGTTAATAAGAGATCGATTTTGTGGATTTGTAACTGAAGTTCAATAAGCTGATTAATATCAAATAAATGTTCTCTTAGAGCAGTGAGTCCATTCTCTACTAAAAGAGACGAAGCGCCCCACAGTTGATTGTATTGCTCAACGGTGAAAAGACCTTCCTGCAGAGCAGTAAAAAGACACTCGCGTTGTCGATCAAATAATACTCCATTACCCATAACTCCTAATGAATCAAGCGTAGATCTTATATTCATTGTATTCACCCTCTAAATTTGATTAGAGACAATTACTATACATAATTATCAGAATGTGTCAATAATTTACCACTGTTCTTTGTTCTTCATAAATTTAATCGCATCTATTCACCTCCGTCGTCCCGTGATGCTTTTACACGGGACGACGGAGGTGAATAGATACGATTAATCAATAAAGAGATTTTATTTGATCACTTGACTATAAGGGCTTCAGACTTTAGGCTTAGTGATTTTAGGAGAGTTAGCAATGTTGAAATCGTTTGTGATTTTAATCATTTTACTCGCATTACTTGGCGGACTTTTGACAGTATTCTTAAGACCCGATCAAATTATAAACATTGTACGATTTAAAGATTTCTTAGATTTCGCCATTACAATTCTCGCCTTTGGGGCTTTGATTAAGTATTTGTGCACGTTCAAAAGTTAGGATAAAAAAGCCATCCCAGCACCCACATAATGACTAAAACCACCAAGATCACCACTCAAACGCTGGCCTAACTCAAAATCCACACTGACATTGGGGTGAAGCAGATAAAGCGCACCCCCATCCGTGTTAAAACCACTTCCTTCATTTGGGGCAGTTTTGCTTTGACCGTAAACTTCAAGATAAAAATTTAGCTTATCACTGACAGCGTATGTCACAACCAAATCTGGATTGACACTTTGGAACCGTCCACCACCATTTGCATGGGGTTCTGTTTGTGAGGTCACACCCAACATAAAAGAGATATCCCATGACGCGTTCGGCGCGTAACTTACGATCCCATTTAATGCAGCACCCACACTTTCACTTCCAAATGCGGGACTGCCTGTCGGAAGAGTCGCTAAACTCTCAACTGTTCCAAGCCAATGCGTATTATATCCGACCTTATGTTTTACCCCCACGGTTGTCGCCGTTGCACCTGAATGCGGGACGATAGATTGATGCATATAATTCGGTAACACCCAAACAAATTCATTATGGAAGGGTAATCCTATTCGTAAAACTGCTTCTGGAAAATTCTCTGCATACCCTGGACCTTGCAGCTTTTGATATTGAAAACCTGATTCTATGACAACTTTTTTTTGAGGAACGACACAGGCGCTATCTGCGACTGTAGGTCGGTCGACGATATTTAATAATGCACTTGGGCCACCGCAAGGATCGTCGGCGAAGATATGGGTTGAAAAGAAAAAAAGAAAAAGAAAGCTAAGTTTGTCATGCCAGCGAAGGCTGGCATCCAGCGCAGTCTTTACTGGATGTAAGCCTTCGCTGGCATGACATGTATTTCCTTTTCTAAATCTCATTAAATACGAAAACATTCCCATATGCATTTTCCTTTGCCACAAACCGCTCATCCACATAAAAACCCACGATCGAAACAAGTTCCTCTTCCACATATATCAAAGGAATTCTCGCACGTTGCCAAGGCGGCACACCCCATTGTTGAAAAAGTTTTTTGAGATCATGATGACACGTACGTCCCTGAAGCTTACATACTTCACCACCCTTTCGAAACCGTATAGTGATATTTTGCATTTCTCGAATGCCTGATCCTATTTTCTTATCAACCGTGATTACTCCAAGATTTGGAATCGATAATGGCGACTGCAAATCCCAAGTGTATTTAATCTTAGGATCATGCGGTAAAAGCGCTTTCATCGCATAAATTTCATCACGATAACGTCTTAATTCTACATTCGCAAAACGTATCAAAGGGACTTTATCTGATCCCGCTTTTAAAAAATTTTGCAAAATTTGCTGCATTTTGACGTGACTCGGCAACGGAAATTGTAAATGCTGCAGCCATATCCGTAAAACCAATATTTGACGAGAGGGATTTAATTCCAATAATTTTTTCAAAGATAATCTTTTTGTGACAGGATCCATCACTTTTGCTAAATCATCCCTGCCAATACCGCTTAACAAATCATCGGCATCCGCGCAATGTTTTGCAACGCGCGCCATGGTTTTTGAAACCGTAGGCCAACGTTTTTTTAACAAAGGCAATACTTCATGACGCAAATAATTTCGGGTTAAATGACGATGATCATTCGAATCATCTTCTATCCAACGAAGTTTCTCCGATTCTGCATAAGTTTTTAATTGAAATTGCCGCACATTCAAAAAAGGCCTTGCATGAAATCCTTTTCCTAACGGTTTAATCAATGGCATCGCGGCCATTCCTTTGGGGCCTGCCCCTCTTAAAAATTGTAAAAAAACTGTTTCTGCTTGATCATCTTCATGGTGCGCCGTTAATAAAAAATCGTTTGCATGCAAAAGTTCTGAAAAAACGGCGTAGCGATGTGCTCGGGCGGCTTCTTCAATACTTTGACCAGGATACAAGGGAATCGAAATTTTTCTTTGTAAAAAATCAATCTGTAAACCACGGCACACGCGCTCACAATGAAAACCCCAGGCATTGGCATACTTACTAATACCATGATTAATATAAACGGCATACAGTTTTAAAGGATATGCATTTCGAAGCTGACTTAAGGAATGCAATAAAACATGAGAGTCTAAACCACCACTATATGCAATCCAATACGTCTTCTCCAAATCTCGACAAAGTTCTTTCAATGAATTAAACAGTAATTCCATAAGACATCAATCGCTGATAACGCTCTTCAATTAATTGAGAAGCAGATAATCCTTGCAACTCTGCCAATTTTTCTGCGAGTATTTCTTTTAACGTTTCTGCCATCGCATCATAATCTCGATGCGCTCCACCTAAAGGCTCAGGAATAATTTGATCGATCAATTGAAGACGTAAATTTTGTTCCGCAGAAACCCCCATGGCTTCTGCTGCCAATGCTGCTTTATCCGAACTTTTCCAAAGAATAGAAGCACACCCTTCAGGGGTTATCACACAATAAATAGAATATTGCAACATTAACACGCGGTCGCCCACACCGATGGCCAGCGCACCGCCCGATCCACCTTCCCCGATGACCGTACAAATAATAGGGGTTTTTAAGCGGGATAACACAAATAAATTACGTGCGATTGCTTCACTTTGATTATGTTCTTCCGCTTGAATCCCAGGGTATGCACCAAAGGTATCTATAAAAGTAAAAATGGGTAATTGAAAACGTTCCGCCAATTCAAACATGCGCAATGCTTTTCGATAATCTTCTGGGTTTGGCATACCGAAATTACGTTCGATTTTTTCTTGCGTTTTACGACCTTTTTCGTGGCCGACGACCATGACCGGCTGTCCTTGAAATCGTGCAATCCCGGCAATGATAGAAGGACCTCTCGATAACATGCGATCCCCTTGCAACTCATCAAAATCTGTAAAAATCCGGGTAATATAATCAATCGTATGGGGTCTTTGTGGGTGACGCGCAATTTGGGTGATTTGCCATGATGATAAGCGGGAGAATACATCTTTGGTTAACTGCTTACTTTTCAATTCAAGACGTGCAATTTCATCAGAGATATTAATATCACCGCCATTGGCTACCATTCGGAGTTCTTGAATTTTCGCTTCAAGTTCCGCAATGGGTTGTTCAAAATCTAAAAAATTTAAATTCATAATAATTACTTAAACCTTTAAAAATGACTCACTTGTATTGCGAGGAGCGCGTCGTCCAGCGGACAAGCCGCGGGACGACGCGCTCCTCGCAATGACTGCATTTTATGCTTATAATGACGTACGCCATATCATAAACCAAGGTCTGACATGCAGCCACGATTTATTCATTTACGTCTTCATAGTGAATACTCTTTAAGTGATGGACTTTTAAAAATTCACCCATTGATCGAGAAAGCAGTCGAATATCAAATGCCTGCGCTTGCACTGACTGACCAAAGTAACATGTTTGCAACTGTCAAATTCTATCAAGCAGCGATCAATGCGGGTATTAAGCCTATCATGGGCGCAGATATTTGGCTAGAAAACCGAGAGAATCCAAGGGAGCCTTTCCGGCTAACATTATTTTGTCAAAATAATCAAGGACTTAAAAATTTAATGGCTTTGATTTCCAAAAGCTATCTTGAAGGTCAGACTCATGGAAAAGCCGTATTTGCATTGGATTGGTTAAAAGAATCCTCCGAGGGGTTGATTGTGTTAAGTGGCGCAGAAGAGGGAGATCTTGGAACCGCATTACTTCAAGGAGATCTTGCAAAAGCCAAAACAATCATTGATTTTTGGAAAACCCATTTTAAAAATCGTTACTATATTGAATTGCGCCGCACCGGATTAAAAATACAAGAAACGTATATTAAAGCCGCTTTGGTATTTGCGGAATCGGATGCGTTACCTGTTTTATGCACCAACGACGTGCGCTTTTTAAAGACGGACGATTTTGAAGCACATGAAGCCCGTGTTTGCATCCATGAAGGATTTATTCTTGCCGACCCAAAACGTCCGAGAAATTACACAGAACAGCAGTTTTTTAAATCACCAAGTGAAATGTGCTCGTTATTTGCGGATATCCCAGAAAGTTTAATCAATACGGTGGAATTGGCAAAACGTTGTAATGTATCACTCACGCTGAATAAAAGTTTTTTACCGCGTTTTCCTGTCCCTCCACAATTTACGATTGAAAATTATCTTTGTGATATTGCGAAAAAAGGCCTCAATCAAAGATTAGCAAAACATCAAGTAAAAGAACGAAACGCCTATGATACGCGTTTGCAAACAGAACTCGATGTGATTAATAAAATGGGATTTGCGGGTTATTTTTTAATTGTTGCCGACTTTACACGCTGGGCGCGTGATCATCATGTCCCTGTCGGTCCGGGTCGCGGTTCAGGCCCTGGATCACTTGTCGCATACGCGCTTTATATTACGGATTTAGATCCGCTTCAACATGAGCTTCTTTTCGAAAGATTTTTAAACCCCGAACGCGTATCCATGCCCGATTTTGATATTGATTTTTGTATGGAAGGTCGCGACCGCGTCATTGAATACGTCATGCAAACCCATGGACGTGAAGCGGTGGCGCAAATCATCACCTATGGCACCATGGCAGCGCGCGCTGTTGTCCGCGATGTAGGACGTGTGCTTGGGATGAGTTATGGACATGTTGATAAACTCGCAAAGCTTATTCCTTTTGAATTGGGTATGACATTAGAAAAAGCGCTCGAGTCAGAAGAATTATTACGTGAGCGATATTATCAAGAAGAAGATGTCAAGACGTTGATTGATCTTGCAAAAAAACTCGAAGGCATCACACGAAATGCGGGAAAACACGCGGGTGGTGTTGTGATTGCGCCTTCTAAATTAACAGAATTTACACCTCTTTATTGTGAAGCCGAAGCAGAAGAACATGTCGTCACACAATTTGATAAAGATGACGTAGAAGCAGTCGGCCTTGTGAAATTCGACTTTCTCGGTTTACGTACCTTAACGATTATGGATTGGGCAATACGTGAAATTAATCAATTGCGAAAAGAAAATGAAGACCCCTTAGATATCCATTTTATTCCCATGCACGATGAAAAAACCTTTGCCTTATTAAAAGCCTGTAAAACCACTGCCGTTTTTCAATTAGAATCCCGCGGCATGAAAGATTTGGTAAAACGTTTACAACCCGATTGTTTTGAAGATATCGTAGCGCTCGTCGCATTGTTTAGGCCTGGACCTTTACAATCGGGCATGGTGGATGATTTCATCAATCGTAAACATGGCAGAGCCCTCGTCAGTTACGCGCATCCTAAACTGGAACCCATTTTACGCGCAACGTATGGTGTTATTCTTTATCAAGAACAAGTCATGCAAATTGCGCAAGTGCTTGCGGGATATTCTCTCGGATCCGCAGATTTATTAAGACGCGCCATGGGTAAGAAAAAACCCGAAGAAATGGCAAAACAGCGTGAAACCTTCTGTAAAGGTGCCGTGGAACGCGATGTCAGTGAATCGATTGCGAATTTTATTTTTGACTTAATGGAAAAATTTGCAGGATATGGTTTTAATAAATCGCATTCTGCATCCTATGCATTAATTGCCTATCAAACCGCATGGCTGAAAGCGCATTATCCCGCTGCATACATGGCAGCGGTATTATCTTCTGATATGGATCACACAGAAAAAGTCGTACATTTTATTGATGAATGTAAAGCATTAAAAATCCAGGTGAATCCGCCCGACATTAATCAAAGTGAATATGCATTTAAAGTAGTATCTGAAAATCGTCTTAACTATGGATTGGGTGCCATTAAAGGGGCGGGAAGATCTGCGATCGAAGCAATCATTGATGCACGTAGGAAGTATGGTCCATTCAAAGATTTATTTGATTTTTGTGCGCGCGTTGATTTACACAAAATGAATCGACGCGTTTTAGAAGCCTTAATCAAAGCAGGTGCTTTAGATTCCATTGGTCCTGATCGGGCATGCATCATGGCAAGTTTAGAAGCAGCCATACAACATGCAGAACAAAAAGCACGTGATCATGAAGTGGGACAAAAAGATTTATTTGGCATGGTTCATCTCGATGAAGAACATACCATACAATATCTCAACGTTTCTGCATGGAATGAGCACGAACGTTTGATGGGAGAAAAAGAAACGTTAGGACTTTATTTATCGGGTCATCCCATTCATCGCTATGCTTCTGAATTAAAAAATTTTATTACAGGAAAAATTGCGGATCTGCATCCAAAAACACATCCGACAGTCACGGTTGCTGGCATCATCATGAATATACGCACTATTCAAACCAAACGCGGTGATCGAATGGCAGTTTTTACGATTGATGATGCAAGTGGTACACTGGATGTGCTTTCTTTTGCAGAAAATTATCAAAAATATCGAGAATATTTAGTCAAAGATAAGCTTGTCATTATATCAGGCGATCTCAGTATCGATGAATATAATGGCGGATTTAGAATATTAAACCGAGAATGTTTATCCATCGATGAAGCACGTGAACGTTTTGGGAAATATTTAAAAATTCGTATTTCTCCCGAGAAAAAAGTCATGATAACGGAACTTGCGGATATTTTAGGAAAATATCGCGGCGGGCGCTGTCGTATTGCAATCGATTATGCAAGATCCGATGCCAAAGCCAATTTGAGCTTAGGGGACGCTTGGCGGGTGAAACCGACGGATTTACTTTTGGATACTTTATGTGATCTCTTCACGAAAAATAATGTGGAAATGATTTATTGAACTAATAACAATTCCGGTTAAGTAACTCCTCGCCCTGTCATGCCAGCATGTTTTTAGCTGGCATGACAGGGCGAGGCGCTGAACCGGAATTCGCGTCAATACCTCAACTTCACACACCAACGGTCCAATGTTATTCCAATCGTCTGATCCAATGTTGCTAAATTTGTCACATAGGCTGTCACCGTATTGATATAACTGACTTGCGCAGACAATAAATTCGTTTGCAAAGTACTTGCTTCAAATGCGGAAACTTTTCCATATTTTAATTTCGCATTGGCAATATCCACGCTTTGTTGTGCGAGTTTAACCGATAATTCAGCTTGTTTAATTTGTTCTTTTTGATTTAACACCGTGTAATAGGCATTAATTACATCATTGATCACTGTTCGCTTAAGCTGATCGAGTTGTATTTCCTGCTGTTTTAACGCTATTTTGGCATTGAGATATCCCTGCTGCAAAGAAAGATCATTAATCGGTACACTTAAGGTTAACCCTAGCATGGTATTTCTGTTCGCACCATTCACAATGCTTCCGAGTCCATCGTTAGGCTCACCACCGCTTCCGCCACCTTGTGTTTGTGTAATCGACGCATTTAAGGTAGGACGCTCTGCATCTGCATTCACGGTGAGAGCAATTCTTGCATTTTTCAAATTAATTAATGCTTGTTGATAAACAATATTGTTTTCCAAAGCGATTTGAATACATTCTTCCAACGGTTTTACATCTTCCGTCGGTAAATGAACGTTTTCTGTCACATTCAGTGTAATTGCAGGATCAATCCCTAATGTAATCAATAAGGCACGCTCTTCCTGTACATAACTCACTTCTGCTTGTTCTAATTGTAATTTTTGACTGGCAGCAGAGGCTTCAAATTGCACTAAATCGGCAGAGGCAATCCGACCTGCTTTCAAAAGTGCTTTTTGCTGTGCTAATATTTTTAATGATTGATCTAAAGAAGCCTGGGTTACCTTTAGATTATTTTTAGCACTAGAAACGGCTGCATACTGACCAATAACAGTCGTAATTGTATTGATAACAATATTTTGCATATTCAAACGATTGATTAACTCCGTATTTTCTGCCTGATATAAAGGTGCTAAAGTCACGTCCGGTCCAAAACCTTTTAGCAAAGGTTGGGTTGCGTTGAATACAACTGAAGGATTATAAAATCGCGGCGATCCTACCGTGTGTGCAAGCGGATTTACCCAACTTAATGAAAGCTGTGTCCCCAAGGGTAATAATAATGTTGCGCCCGGTGTCAGCGATGCTGAATCATTTTCACTTCGGATGCCACCACTGATGGCTTGAGTGTAAGATGCAGCACCCGTTAAACTATATTGGATATCATATTGCCAAAGGGCGACTTTTAATGAAAATTTATCGACAATACGTTGATAATCTTCTACGACAACACTCGCGTTGTATCGCAGCGCAAGCACAACTGCATCGCGTAGACTCATGTCGAGTGGCTTTTCTTTTGATTTTGCAAAAGTGACTTGCAGACATGCAAACAATAACAGAAAGATTATACATAGCTTCCTTTTCATCATACATTTCCATAAAATATGACCCTCATAATATCAATGGATGATTTCTTATGAAAATAAAATTTTTCATCATCATCACTATGACCTTTTGCATCACAAGCTGTGCTGATTTATTCACGCGTAATATCGGCAGATGCATTACACCCGGGAATCAAGTCATGGCAGAAAACCATTCTACGATTTTAGATCGCTATTCAGAATGGGAAACAAAAGTTCCGTCATAACCCACTTAAATCAACCAAATTATCAAATGCATTTTTAGGAAATTGACTATATTTTCCTGTATTGATAATTTTTCTACCATCCCATTGGGCTACGTCGACATTCCTTACCCAACAAGATCGGCAGGGATGATCATCAAATCGATAAAGTATACCTAGATTGAAAAGATTATCTTGCGGATATAGCTGATTTCCAAAAATATTCCGCGAGGGATAAGTGGTATAAACATATTCCAGACGAATATCCAATTTTTTAATCAATTTTGTTTGCGCACCAAAACCGAATTGGTACCCTATGATATTCTTTGCTTGATTATCATCATTAATCTCTGTGATAAAATGGGAATCAACTAGCCCAATGCGCAAAAATAATAAGCTATTTTGAAAAATATAATGCGCAGGGATCGCACTTACTCCGACACTCCATTCCGAACGCGAATTGGCAACCGTATCCGAATTTATCCTTTTTTGTTTAGTTTTAATATGATTGATATCCCCAAATCCTTCTATACCTAGATAAAAATTCGGCTCAATAATAATCCCCCCCCCTCCAAAAATCCCACTATCTTGCCCGTGCGTTGGAAAATCTATCACATCACGTTGTATATTTCTGATCTTCCAAACGCCGCTATGTTTACCCATCGAAATACCGAGGTAAGAAACTGCATATGCATTGGTTGACATGATAAGTATGAATAAAAAACATGATTTTCTAAACATTCAAACACATCCCTGTTACAATATTGAAATGATATAGGGATATATATGCATAGTCATCGTTTTTTTTATCCGCTTATTATTTCGACTTTATTATTCATCAGTCTCGGTACGCACGCGCAAACTAAAACGCTCAAAGTAGAAGCGAAACCGAATGAAATGACTTTATATTATTCGGGAACCATTCAACCTTTAACAGGAACAATCGTTCAAAATATCAATGCGGACGGCATTATTACCAAAAAATATTTTGACTATGGCACACGTATTGAAAAATCCCAAATATTATTTGAAATCACTTCAACGCAATTGGCTAAAGATTACCAAGATGCGCTCACTGCTTACGCAAAAGCCAAAAAAACTTTGTCTGATGTCCAATATCAAGTTGAAGGTGAAAAAGAACTCAATAAATTAAATATCGTTTCAAAACAAGAATACATGACCTCACAAACCCAATTATTTAATGCAGAATTAGATTATGAACAAGCCAAACGCGGGCTCTTTAGAATCATGGAAATGGCCGGTGTTCCTAAAAATACCATCAATAACTTAAACACATCCGACTCGCAAGCACTGAAAAAAGCATTGATGAATGTTCCTCATACGATCAATATTGTTTCCCCCATGGGCGGTGTTGCATTATTTCCCCAAAGCACAACCTCCACGGAGGAACCCACCGTTGGAACCCACGTCAAAGCCAATGATCCTTTAGTTTTAATTCATAATAAAATGGGGATTGCCATTCATATTAATGTCAGTCAACTAGATATTACGCGTATTCGTTATGACAATAAAGCGCTCATCACCAGCGATGCATTTCCGGGATTAACCCTTATCGGCCAAATAAATGTTATCGATCGAGAAGCCACCAAAGCAGAATTTGGAGGACTCCCAACGTTTGGCGTCAGAGTCATTGTCCCCACATTAACACCCAGTGAATATAATTTGGTTCTCATGGGCATGTCTTCTGAAGTTGCCCTGAAAGTCACAACACCGCCTGTGATAAAAGTGCCCTTAACGGCCGTTCATCAAAAAGATAATACTGCTTTCGTTTCTTTACTCGATCCAAAGACAAATGAAATTCATGACGTCGCTGTCACCACGGGAAATACCGATCTCAATTCAGTGGAAATAGTCAGTGGTTTAAAATCTGGAGATGAGGTTGTTCTGAATGCAGCCGATCATTAAGATGTGTGATATTAAAAAATCTTATCATTCAGAAGATGTTTCGCAAATGGTTTTACGCGGGATTTATTTAGAAATATTACCCAATGAATTAGTGGCTATTATGGGTACTTCGGGTTCTGGGAAATCCACTTTAATGAATATTATCGGATTATTAGATCGAGCTGATAGCGGTGAATATTTTTTAAATGGAAAAAATGTCACAACGCTCACCGATGATGAGGCTGCCAATGCCAGAAACCAAACCATTGGTTTTGTTTTTCAATCTTTTTTTCTTTTACCGCGATTAACCATTTTAGAAAATGTAGCCCTTCCACTTTATTATCGTGGTATTTCCGATGATATCCGCTTCAAACGTGCAAAAGAAATATTAAACAAAGTGGAACTGGGTGCTTTAGGCGATCGCAGACCAGGACAATTATCGGGTGGCCAACAACAACGCGCGGCAATTGCGCGTGCACTCGTGGGAAATCCTACATTTATTTTAGCAGATGAACCCACTGGCGCACTTGACACCAAAACCGGCAAAATAATCATGGATATGTTTATTCATTTAAATAAAAATGAACAAGTCACCGTTATTGTCGTCACACATGATCCCAATATTGCTGCGCAATGCCAACGTACCTTACATATTCATGATGGTCTTATTGGATGATATATCATGAAAATGAAATTTCTTGATATAGCAATAGAAAATTTTAAAAATACAACGCTGCGCACTGTTCTCGCGATGTTAGGTATCCTTGTCGGTACTGCATCTGTCGTCGCACTAGTCTCCATTGGACAAATGGCAACAGATGCTGCACTCGCACAATTTAAAACACTGGGCACGAATCTCATGTCCATTTCGATGAATAATCGTAAGGAATCGTCAAAAAAATTCAGTTTAGAAGATGCTTTATCTATTAAAAATGCCTCCCCCGATATTGATATACTTGCACCCTATATAACAAGCTTTGCACAAATGAACTATCAAGGAAAACAAATCGATGGTACGATTATCGGTGTCACACAAAATTTAGAAGATATCGTTCATTTACACATGTTAGCCGGACGCTTTATTTCTGTTTTTGATAAATACGAACAATTTTGTGTCTTAGGGAATGATATTTTTAACAAATTAAATTTACCTGTCACGCAAGTGATTGGCTCCCGTATCACATTGGGTAATTATCGATTTGTGATCATCGGTATTATTGATAAATGGCCAGAAAATGCTTTTTTTAATCAGAATATCAATACCTCCATTTTAATACCGATTTTAACAACGCAGTTTTTGGGTCAATCAGAAGATATTAATACCATTATTTTACGTCTGAATCCCAATATCACTGATTTGACTGATATTAAAAATCATGTTCAACAATTTGTCAGTCATATTGCGCCTGATAAAGAAATATTTTTTCGAAGCGCAGAAGAATTAATAAAAAGCATGGCAGCACAACATAGTATTTTTATTTTATTACTGGGTCTCATTGGCAGTATCTCCTTACTTGTGGGTGGAATTGGTGTGATGAATATTATGCTCATGTCCGTGCTTGAAAGACGTCGCGAAATTGGCATACGTTTAGCGATCGGCGCCCATCGTCGAAGTATTCAAATGATGTTTTTGGCAGAAGCCGTTGTAATGTCGGTTGTGGGTGGTATTTTAGGTGTTTTAATCGGTATTTTATTTTCTTTTATTGTGGCAGAGTTTGCAGGATGGGGTTTCGAAATATTCCTCTTTCCACCTATCATCGGATTTGTTTCATCGGTTTTAATCGGCGTATTTTTTGGATTTTATCCAGCGTATCAAGCTTCTAAATTAGATCCGATACAAGCATTACGGATAGAGTAACTTTTAAGGGTTGCATATTTTACTTTGTTCTAAAGAACCTAATTCTTTTATTTGCCACTCACAGTGATTTTTAAAAACGTTTAATTGAATATCTAATTCTTTATCAGGTAGCTGAAGAGTATAGGGATTTTCCTCGTATCTTAATATAAATATAAGTCTCATCATAATGATGGACCATTAGCAATTTGCTGATAAGCAAAGAGGAGGGATTTATGTATTATTTTAATACATATTTAATTTTATTGTGTATTTTTTCTATAAAATAGCAACTCCCACACATCCTTAATTGGATATTTTGGTATAATTAGATATAAAGGCAAATAAGGAGGCGAAGAAAATGAAAAAATTTATATTACTTATTACATTAGCAGGAACTTTAGCATTTTCAAGCATTGGTATTTGTGATACTACTTTAACACTAAATTATTTTATCAGTAACCGTACCGGCGCAAAGGTTTGGATGGGGCCTTTTAGCACACCTGGAGCCGATCTTAAGGCTCAATCCGACTTCATTGCGATCGGGAGTAACACTAAAGCAACTTTAGTAGTTACCTGGGCTGGTGGCGGTAATTTCCAATTTGGATTGGGAACTGCGGCATATCAAAACCAAACAGCTTTTTGTATGGTAAAGTATAATGTTACCTTTAATTGGGGAACTCCAAGTTATACGACTGACGTCCAACCGGGAGGGTCGTTCATTTGCGACTTGAGAAATATTGGTAATAACGATTGGCAGCTGACCCTCTGTAAATCGGGCGCAACCCATTGCGGAGAATGAGGATTCAACAGGTAACATAAATTCTTCGCCTTCATATCTCTTACGCTTTTTTTTTGCATTTGACCTTGTGTTCCTGCACTTGGTCTGTGTAACTCTAAATAGGAGAAACAAGCCGGAATTGATACACGCCGTTTGTTTCACTCAATAAAAGTCATTGGCTGGGAGCAACCGAGATTTTCCGAACCAACCTAGAGTGTAAACCCTGTTCGCAAAAGATAAAAAATAGACATTTTCCGAACAAAATAGTATTGCATTTTTCGTTCGCAAAATGTAAAATTATTGCATTCTACGAACTAAAATGGGAATATCATGCATCCAGAGCTCTTTGTTGGGAGGCAAGAAGAATTACAAACGTTACAAGCTTTGCTTAAAAAACGTGCCGCAAGCTTAGTTGTGGTTAAAGGACGACGAAGAGTGGGAAAAACGAGATTGCTAGAAGAATTTGCAAAAAATAAAAAATCCTATTTTTTTCGTGGCTTGGCTCCCTCTGATAAAACCACAGCGCAAGATCAGCGTGATAATTTTTCACGTCAATTGAGTACAATGACTGGATTGCCTGAAATGACAGCTAATGATTGGAGTAAATTATTTTTATTATTAGCGCGTGAAACTAAAAAGGGTAGAATCATCATTGTCTTAGATGAAATTTCTTGGATGGGATCTTTAGATGCTAATTTTGTCAGCCAGTTAAAAGATGCTTGGGATACGTATTTCAAAAAAAATCCACATTTAATATTAATTATCTGTGGCTCAATTTCCACCTGGATAGATGAGAATATCATTAACAGCACCGGTTTTTATGGGCGAATTTCCTTAACCCTTACTCTGAACCCCCTGCCTTTGAATGATGCAAATCAATTACTAGAATTACAAGGATTTAAAGGTTCTATTTATGAAAAATTCAAAATACTTTCCGTGACAGGGGGAGTTCCTTGGTATATAGAGCAAATGATCGGAGGTTATTCTGCAGAGGAAAACATTAAGCGGCAATGCTTCACAAAAAGCGGGGCATTATTTGCGGAATATGATCGAATTTTTAAAGAATTATTTGGTAAACAGGATACATTATATAAAAAATTCGTTAAATCTTTAGTAGCAGGACATTTAGAATATCATGAAATTTCCGAGGCAGCCGAATATAAAAGTAGTGGTCGCTTGAGCAATTATTTAGAAAATCTTATTGAGGCAGGATTTATCACGAGAGATTTTACATGGGATATTAAAAATAGCAAACCATCTGACCTAAGCCATTATAGACTTAGCGACAATTATTTACGCTTCTATTTAAAATATATAGAAAAAAAACGCGCACAAATCGAACGAGGATTATTACAAGATATGGCATTATCTTCATTGCCTGGATGGGAATCTATCATGGGCTTACAATTTGAAAATTTAGTAGTGAACAATCGAGATATTCTTTTAAAACGATTAAACATACGTAAAGAAGATATTATTTATGACAACCCTTACTGGAAAAAAGCCAGTACAATCACCGCTGGTTGCCAAATAGATTATTTAATTCAAACGAAATATAAAAATATTTATCTCTGTGAAATAAAATTCTCCAGAAATAAAGTTAACGCCAAAATTATTGAAGACGTCAAAGGAAAGATTGCTTGTCTTGCACTACCCAAAAATACCGCCATTTTACCTGTGTTAATCCACGTCAATGGCGTCCAAGAAACAGTTTTAGATAGCCGATTTTTTTATGAAATAATCGATTTTGGAGATTTACTAAGATAATTTTGTAATCTATAATCTAGAGTTTGCACAACCTTGGATAGCAGAAACAAGCATGAAACACTATTTAAGGATTGCATATTTTACTTTGTTCTAAAGAACCTAATTCTTTTATTTGCCACTCACAGTGATCTTTTAAAACGTTTAATTGAATATCTAATTCTTTATCAGGAGAAATACTTGATAAATCTTTTTGACAAATCTTACTGCCATTGGCATCTTGTACTTGTATCAATTGATAATCCACTAATCCTCGCAGAAGATCACGGGTGTTCAGAGGAAATGCTTCCGTTTTATGGTCATTTGAAATTAAATAAAGTTGCGTTATGGTAGGTGAATTTTCTTGATCTTTGTTGTTATACTGCACTTCAATTTTAATAGGGGCATTGAATTTATTTTGAACAAAAAAACAATCGGCGAAGAGAGGGGTTGATAGAAGATAAAAACACGCTAACAAAATGAATGTTCTTAAAAAACGCATAAGATTACCTGTATGAGCTAATCTAAGCAAGTTACCCCTGGTTTACAGATGTTCATGGTGTAAGTGCCATTACTACCTGTTACAGTGCAATGAAACGTTTTTGACGGACTCGCATTCTGGTATCCCTGGGTATAAGTTGCGGAGTATCCACCAGGTGCGATGGTAACTTTATAATCTACATGACAATAATCTGTTTGATTTTGATAAACTGTATTTCCATATCCATACTGGAAATCACCATCAGTAGACCAGCCCGTTGTCATAGTTAATGTTCCGGTTTGCCCAGGAAGAATCTTGTCAGTACCTTTAATAGTGGCATTAGGTGAATTGAAAGGTCCCATTACAACTTGTTGGTCGGAAGTATTAACGATGGTATAAGTTGCTACATAAATAGTGTCACAAATACCAGTACCGGTGAATCCTAAAATTCCTGCTATTACAATCAATGATATAGACTTTTTCATTTTCTTTACCTCCTCTCTCATTATCTTTAATAATAGCAGATATTCAATTATAGAGTGTGGAAGTGTTGTTATTTTTGAGAAAAATATTACTCAACAAAATAAAATATGCACTATAATAACACAGAACTAAGGCCCTCTTTTTTGCCCACGATTGTAATACGAAATCCCTGGCTAAGAAAGTAGGGTAGGCCTGATTCAGCAATTATGGATGAATAGATAAGCCAGCATTATAGCGACCTTGAAAGGTATGGATGATCTCTCACCCACATCCGAGCATAATTATTATTTTTAATGTGTAAGCATTCACCCCCTTTGAAAAAGGGGGTCGCCATGCGTTTTTTGCATGGCGGGGGGATTTTTTAGGCTGTAAAATCCCCCCGCCCCCTTTTTCAAAGGGGGTGAACAGATACGTAAGTTGTGTTCTTCATGCGATTGGAAAAATGAATCACTGACATTAAAAGATCGAAGCTGGCGTTGTCAAAGTTGTAAAACATTTCACGATAGAGAGATCAATGCTGCGATCAATTTAGAACGGCTGGCATCCGACACTGCCTTACCCGTGGCGAGTTATTCGGTGACGAGTAACACTAAAAAGGGAGTTATCCCTTCTTTTAGGCGGGAAAGTTACGCCTGTCAGATACGAAGATGGTCTTGAAGACACGTCGGGGCAGGAATAAGGTGTGAGCACTTTCGTTCACATTTTTAATAGCAGAAATAAGATGTTATATAACAAGAGATTAAAAACAAGACATTGTCAGTAGAATCACATCCCTCGTTCTACTAACGTCATATTCATTTTTGTTTTTAATGTTATAATTAAATTATAAACTTTGTGAAAAATTATGGAGAAATAAAATGAAAAATATCCATAGCTTTTTAGTTTTTATTTTGCTTATAGTCTTGAGTAGCGGCGCCTACGCTGAACCTAGTGTGACTCTAACACCTCTTATAGATCAATGCCAATATAGTGATGATAAGGGACGAGAAAATTGCACTAATGAGAATGTGACGGTGACGCCAACAACTGAATTAACAGCCACCTATAATTCTTTTGCCTATCAGTTTTATCTTAATCAAAACCAAGGCTCTTGTTACTCACCTACAGTAACCTATCAAATGACTTATGCTGGGTTCGATAGCGCATCAGATCAAAAATTTGTTCTTAATATGAGTGAAGTACAGGGCTTAAAAATAACGACTGCGCCTAAGTCATACAGCGATAAAATTATTTTAGACCCTAACGATCCAGATAGTTTTCCTAAGTATATTACATTTAATGGGTATGGTTATGATTGTAGAAGTGGTCACGCATTCATACACTTTAAGGTGTTCAGCCAATAAGAGAACCTCTCTCGTTTTAGAGAATCTCTTCTTAAGCCCTCTCCCGCCCTCGATTGATTGAAGAACAACACTTATCAGCGGAGAGGGTTGGGTGAGTGAATGTGAGAGGAAAAATCAATGAATAGGTATTTCAAACAACTGATGCAACACATCATCAATTGCTTTTTTTATTTCTTTTGGCAAAGAATAAAAATCACTGGTCACAAGACAAATTGCCCATAAGAATTCATCATAATATCTCGGGTGCCCCAATTTTTTAAATGCTTGTGTGCCTAATATGATAACTTGGGTCACCGCTTCCGAAATTTCAGGTATTTTATCGAAAAAATAAAATCCTCGACATCGTAAAAATGTATCGACATGTACCTCGCATTGTTCAATTTGACTGCCGGAAGCTAAGACCGCCGTGAAACCCAATCCAACAATGACGCCCAATTCAAGGTAAGGAAAATTATTAAATCCAGATTTTGTCTGATTATCTTCCAAGACGGGTTCATTTGATGGGGTGTTGCGAGGTGATAGTGAAAAAGATATGATGCGCTTAGCCATATTTACTGTTCCTTAGTTGGGTAAGTGTGGTTAGCACGGACCTGGTGGTTCGACACCTTGGTCTGTGCGACTCTAGATGGGAGAAACAAGCCGGAATTGAGAACATACCGTTGGTTCCATCTATCTTCCATGACTTTTTATAAAATTTACAAAAAGTGACTCATGATCGTTCACATGAAAGGAAATGTCAAGCGATTGACAAAAATATTTGAGGAATTATGACAAAGACAAGAATGGAAGAACGATGGAAACATTTGAACGGACATATTTATAAAACACCACCGCTTTTAATTCACGCGTCACCTGAAATGGTTTGGCAACATGTTATTGATATCAAAAATTATGAAATTTATTCAAAAAAAGTGGTGAGAGGTCATGTCGATGGAAAACCTGAGGCAGGAAAAAAAATTATTTTAACACTTCCCGCCTTGGGAAAAATTTTGCAAACCTCTGAAGAAAAAATCAGTATCGTGGATCATGATAAAAAAGTCATTGGTTGGGAACGTGTTTTACCTGGCGGCAGCGTTACTGAGCGTTATCAATGGTTAGAAGAAACCGCTGAGGGTGAAACGCTCTCTCATATCGCACTTTCAATTCCGGGCTGGTCGGGATTTTTTACAAAGGTTTTTAAAAATACGATTGAGCACGCTTTTGACTCCATTAATCAAGGGATAAAACAAGCTTCGGAATTGGAGATGGAACAGCCGGGGTTAGAAAATAAGAGACGTTAAAATTATATTGGCTCTTCCGGAAGGTGAGAAAATCCTGGGATATTCTCTTCGTGAAATTGCAACTGAAAAAACTGTAGCGCTTCTCGATCGAGCGAGAACCGAGCCGCGCGATCTTTATGATCTTTGGTATCTCACAGAGCATAGCAGTTCAGTTAATCTTAGCAATTGCATAGACGCAATTCATGCAAAGCTTAACTTTCGAGGTAAGAAGCTGGATGAAGTGCACGGGGAATTTTACAAAAAAGAAGCCCGTCTCAAAAAAACTTGGGAAACTAGGCTTTTCAGCACAAATGACCCGTTTATCTGGCTTTGATAAGATTTATCGAACTGTAAAAAGAAATTTACGCCAGGCAAAAATAACCGCGGCTTGATTTCTAAGGAATGTGCACGGAATAAGTCCTACAAATGTGTTTTCAAAAGCATGGCACATCCCTGTGCCTCCCGCTTCATACATCCATGGAAGCTAGCTTTTGAAAACACATTTGTAGGACTTATTCCGTGCATGATCCTAAGGATGCGAGCCTGGATTCGGATCATCCTCATGATCTTTTTTATCCTTTTCATCCTGATTAAAATTTTCTGAAAAAAATGCCAAACGGTTTTTAAATTGTTGTTGTATGGAATGTCCGAAATAATGATGATACGCACTGAATGCAAAACTCGTTAAATAACTGATACCAGAAAAGCCATAAGTGATCAGTAAAAAATACAGATCATTTTCCGTGATATCTCTATTTTCTAAAGTTTTCTTAAAATCATCACCGATAGCCCAGCTAGAATCAGCAATATCCTTTATAACTTCTTGTGTATGCGAAGTACATTTCCACTCTTTCGTCATCAGTGTTGCGAGCGTTTTAGCATCCGCTTTACCTTCTTCCACTTCTTGCAATAACGTTTGAATGGCTTTACGTTCTACTGGATCTTTCGTGCCCGGAAGATACGTTTGCAATTTTTTTGCATCATTTTGCAATTGATTAAAGGATTTTTCTTTCAGTTTAATATTATTTTTTATAGATTTATTTTGAAAAAAAAAAGTTGTTACATCTGATGCGGAATGATTGAGTAATGAAAACGCATGTATATCATTCAAATTAAAATATTGAAAAAGTGTAAACGCAACCGGATGAATCACAAGCACATGTTCCGCAATGATTTTTTTTCGTGTTTCCATAGAGATGTTCTCCTTATTCGAATTATTTTAATATATAAAATCTATCAATAGAACGTCAATAGGATTTGTGATATTTCTATTTATTGGGTGAGAGAGTTGAATCAGAAAATTTTTTTTCATCATCAGCTAACTTTTGAGGATCAGTAGCCTTGGATACAGATTCGGCAACTGTGACTAAATGATCTACTGCTTTAATTAACCTATTCGCATTAGGTCTATTAAAGAAGTATCCCCCTATTCCAGCGGTAGCAAACCCCAACATTATCGTCCCCGTTTCGACGATGGAAAAACCTACGCTGGCGCCTACGAGTCCTCCGATATTTGTTAGTGGTAAAGTGAAGAGAGATGTTACTGCAATCGCGAGACCCAAGACAATTAAAAGACCTCCCAAGATTTTCTTACCCCATGACTTTGACGTATATAATTTATGTGTATTAAGGCTTTCGATATCTGCTCTTAAACTTGCAATATGCTTTACCGTGATATTGGGTTCTTTTTTACGCGCCTCCTGTTTAAGAACCCGTGTATCGACTAAAATTTTATGCAATCTTTTATAATATTCGAAAGAGGTGCCAGAATCGTTTTCTAAATTTTTATATGCTTGTTTTACTTCATAATAAATATACTGACAAGCGTCTAATAAAAGATCTTGTAGATCACCCGCGCTTACGGGTCGTTTTTCATCATTTTCTAGCATTCGATTAACAAGATTTTTATAATATTCTGATAAATGTCGATTGTCCTGAAAATTTTTATACGCTGCTACATTAAATTGATTATTTTCTATATCAACTAAAAAACTTGAAGCGATAAAAAAGTCATAGTCACTGAGTTCTTTTTCATTGACATCATTTAAAATAATTGTTAAATCATCTTGCTGCGCTTCAGTTAAATTTTCTAATTTGTGCAATTTTGATTGAAAATAAATTTCATTTCTTGCTTTTTCATCTAGTTTAACAATACCTTCATTTGATGCATGCTCAGCTATTGTTCTATCATAAATTGCTGCGCTATAACCTTCTTTAATGAAAAAATAAATAAGATAAAAGGATAAAGATGACATTGGCTCTAGTTTTATCATCATATTCTGAATAAACTTTTTATTTCTATTTTGCAATAGTTGATACAAAAGAGGCTTTTCTTCAATTTTCTCTTCATGTTTTTTATCGGTATTTGATGCGCTCATCAATATTTCTATGTTTCTTTTTTTTGCAAAATCTTCGATATATTCCCTGAATACAAAGCGAATGGGCTGGGGAGTTGATTTTTTTCTAAAATTTTCGAAAATAATAAATAACTCAAGTAGGTCGCTAGTTGTGTTTGGACAATATTTAGTTAATTCATTTAAATATTGCCTTAAAAGTTCTTGGTCCTGATCATTGGTTTTCAAGACCACCCTTCCATAAAAATTTAAAACATATAGTAATTGACTGGGTGTAACAAAACTTCTTTTAATAAACTTATAAAACTCATCGAAAGGCGCGTCAAGCTCAAGCATTCGCTTCGCGATAGTAAAATGTTTATATTTCTCATCGGAGAATTGTTCTCCTTTTAAAGCATTAACTTTCATTTCATTAAAAATTTTTTCTCTTTTTTGCATTTCTTTCTCATTCCATTTTTCTGCGATATCACTTTTAAGCTCAATTTTTTCAGATTTATCCATTCTAGAAATGCATTCTTCAATTATTTTTTTCTCTTTTGAATCCAAGGCTTGATCTCTATTCTCGATTTTCTCAACCAATTTATTTAATACGCCTATAACATCAGAGTCTACTTGATATTGATTTCGATAAATAAACCGATTCAATGTTCTTAATATTTTTAAGTTGTTTTTCAATGTATTTTCTTTATTTTCTTGCTCAAGCATTAATTTACGATCTGATACATTTGAAACCCATAAATCCTGGTCACGTTGATCTAAAGATCCTTTTCCTACGTTGGTATCTAGACAAAAAATATTTCCTGCAGGATGTTTGCATGTGTGATGACCATGAACGAAATACAATTTGGTTCCGTCTTTCAATATTTTTGGAATATGTTCTTCATCTGATGTATCACGATTAAGGAAAAGATAGGTAATAGGATTACTTGCTGAAACGCCACCACCTAAATCTAAAAAATGTTCTAAACTATCCCTATTTTTTTGACGTTCTTCACGAGTTTTAATATGTAGGCGATGAGTGATTAAAGCTCTTTTAAATTTTTCATTAATTTGATGAATTAAATTATTTAGTTCGGGTCCAGTATGATCTTCAATAGATTTTTTTAACTCAACATCAAAAGACTTTGCTAATGAAGTGATGACTTCGAATATTTTATTCGGAGGGGCATGCGTGAAGAGAGTAAGCGTTTGTTCTTTTTCATTATACGAAGTATCAATAATCTTACTATTCGGATAATAATATTTATCAATAAGTGCGTCGACTTTTTCTTTTTTTATAACTCCACAATGTATTGAATTTTGCAATGCGATGTAGGTTCGTCCAACCACCTCCAATTCAGATTTACGCTCATCTTGTAACCAAGCTTTAAAAAAAGCCTCTTCATGGTTACCATAAGGAAGAGGAAGAGAAATGCCTTTTTCAATGATCCATTTAAATACTATAAACATGAAATAGTCACTTGCTGACAAATTTGATGTAGGACCGCGATCACAAATATAATCCCCTAGCAGTCGAAGTAGTCCCAGATTATGCCATGTAGCTTTTTCAAGAATTTTTTCAAATTCAGTGAGATTTTCTTCTGTGGGATCAGGAATAGTACAAAGATAAACCAATCGTTCATAAGTAGAGTTTTTTAATTCTAAAAAACCCCTACTATATAAGAAACGAATAAGTTTTATAACATTGCCATGCCCATCTCCATAAGTGAATTCTAAGAGATATTCATCATCAGAAATTTTTTGGTCTTTTTTATCGTAATCTATTGTTTCTTCAGAGATTTCCTGTAATGTATCAATCTTCTCCTTATTTAGCTTGGGTGCTGAAAACATAACGCCTCTGTTTTATAATAAGTCAAAAAATATTATATCATAGATTGTTCAAAAAATGTGCTTATTTGATCAAAAAATCAAAAAATGGGTAAATACAGAGTGATTTATGTATTTTTTCAGATTAAGGTATCAGCCTCGCGACCCCTCTTCCACGAGGATCTGATGCCGCTTCGGGTTGATCTCTTTTAATTTTAACCGCTTGAATATCGCCATTAAAATCTTGTAGGGTTAATACATAGCCCATTGCTTCCAATTCTCTTGCCGTCTTTCCTTGTATGGGCTGATATTTTTCCATGTAAATCGTATTCGGCGGCAATAATTGATGATGGAATCGCATTTTCGCAACCGCTTCGGCTAAAGAAATATGATAGTCATATAAATCTGTGATCACTTGAAATATCGATGTAAAAATACGCGAACCACCGGGTGTACCGATCACCAATGCCACTTGTCCATTTTGGGTTAAAATCGTGGGTGTCATCGAAGATAAAGGACGTTTTAAAGGTGCGATCGCATTTGCATCTTTACCGACAACACCAAACATATTCGGTACACCGGGTTTCGATGCAAAATCATCCATTTCATCATTCAATAAAAATCCGCCGCCACTCACTACAACACCCGATCCAAATGGACCATTTAATGTGTACGTATTAGAAACGGCATTCCCCCACTTATCGACCACTGAAAAATGTGTGGTTTGTGGCTGTTCCGGTACAGAAAATTTTAATCCCGGTTTCACTGTTTCCGTCGGTGAGATTGCGTTCGGATTCACTTCTTTGGCACGTTTTGCGATATAACTCTCTGCGGTTAATTGTTTGACTGGCACATGATAAAAATCTGGATCTCCTAGATATTCTGCACGATCTGCAAATACGCGTTTTTCTATTTCAGAAACTAAATGAATATATTTTGTAGAATTTAAAGGAACATTTTGAAAGGTATTTTGTAAATCTGCTTTCATCTTGAGTAATTGTATCAACCCAATACCGCCTGAACTCGGAGGAGGTGCTGTAATAATTTGATAATCATTCCATTTTGCAATGAGCGGTTCTCGCCAAACCGCTTTATAATCATTCAAATCACGCGCTGTGATTAAACCATGATTTTTTTGCATGTCTTGCACAATTAAATTGGCGGTTTTTCCCTTGTAAAAATCATCTGCGCCAAATTTTGCAATGCGTTTTAAAACGGCGGCTAACTCCGGTTGCTTGAAAATGGTTCCTTCTTTCAACGTTCCAAAATATTTAGAAAAATTGGTTTTACCTTCAAAATGTATTGCAGATTCTTCTACTTTGTTGGCAAGTTCGGGACTCACTTCAAAACCATTTTCTGCATAGCGAATGGCAGGCGCCAATACTTTTTCCCACGGTAAGGATCCAAAACGTTTATGAACAACTTGCATTCCACGTACCGTACCTGGAACGCCCACGGCACGAATCCCATAAAGACTCATGCCAGGAATAACATTGCCTTTTTTATCAAGGTACATATTTTTAGAAGCAAGATAGGGTGCCCGTTCACGATAATCGAGGAAATACGGTTTCCCGTCGATATACAAGGTCATAAATCCACCCCCACCGATATTCCCCGCATCGGGATAAGTCACGGCTAAAGTAAATGCCATTGCAACAGCCGCATCTACGGCATTCCCCCCTTGTTTAAATATTTCTTCTGCTGTTTTTGCGCTATATTTATCAGCAACCGCGATGGCATTTTCCGGCAGTATGGGAGTTGCAGTTGCATAAGAAAATGAAGAAGTGAAAAGGGAAAAAACAACAAAAAAAAGAATAAAACCATGGCGTAAAATTTGGGTCATAAACTCTGTCTCCTCGAGTGTTTTTTAATTATACAGAACCATATGAGAGATGCAAGACAAACTCGAAAATTGTCATGCCAGCGAAGGCTGGCATCCAGTTTGTTGCGCGAAGCTATCCATCATGACACTATCTGAACCCATTGAAATTTCCTTTTTCAAAATTGATAAGTTGGTTTATTTTCTACTTCCGGTTGAATATGAGGTGCTAAGCCGATGAAAGATAAATAAGGATGCTTTTTATCGCATATTCTTGAGTATAAATCTTCAACTGCTTCTGCATTAAGATTATTCTGAGATTTTCGTAAATATGCAATACCATCTCCCGAAAAAATACCTGATAAGAAAATGGGTTTTTCTTCAGCTTTATACTGCATGACCACTTGTAATTTGTTCAAATAGATTTTTACAGGTTGTAAAATATATTTTTTGTAATCTGCCTCATATTTATTATCTGAAAAACGTGTTTCAATATGTTCACATAATATTTCGAATGCCTCTTTCACGATCGATTTTCTCTGGTCACATTCACGAAGATAATAATATAAATTATATGGATTTTGAAATAAGGCACCCTTTTTCAGTAATAAATGGATAACCGGTAGTGCTTGTGCAAATTCCGCACGCGTAACGCCGTCTGCCATAGCACCCTTTGAATTAGGTGCATAACAGGAAACCAAACCATCCAACTCTGTCGGTAGCGTTTTTTTCGTAGGGACTGCCCCCGATTCAATCAATTGAATAATGAGATCCAATCGTTTAGACCTACATGCAGTTCCGAGTGGAGTATCGAGTCCTCCAATAGAATAATCTGCTTTTGATTCTAATAATAATCGCACGACCTCCCTATTTCTTCCATAAGCACTCAGATTCAGCGGCGTGCTTTGATAATAATTCATCGCATTGATATCCGCTTTTGCTGCAATCAATAATTTTAAAATTTCTGGATTACCACGCGAAGCTGCAATATGAAGTGCGGATTGTTCAAATTCATCTTTTACATTCGGATTGGCTTTAGCATCTAATAATGC
>JABDEF010000002.1 GCA_013287235.1 Gammaproteobacteria bacterium | reverse complement strand
AGTAGATGAAACGGACGAAACTGCTACAGGAGATTAGACAAATGAGATTCGAAGAAGCTTATCAAGGTTGGAATCAAAATCGTTTTACACAGGAAGAAGCCGCACGGATTTTAGGAGTTACCGATAGAACTTTTAGACGATACCTCGCTAAATATAAAGAGCATGGTACACAAGGTCTAATAGATAAACGCTTAGAGCAAATATCTCATAGGCGTGCGCCTGTTGACGAGGTATTAGCTTTAACAACGCTTTATAAAGGTCGCTATTTTGGCTGGAACGTAAAACACTTTTTTAGTTTTTACAAAAAGACCCATTCAGGCTTTCGCAGTTATACCTGGGTAAAAACCACATTACAAAAAGAAGGGTTAGTTCCTAAATCAAAAAAACGTGGCGCACATCGTAAAAAACGAGAACGTGCACCCATTGAAGGAATGATGATACATCAAGATAGAAGTGATCACGAGTGGGTACCAGAAATACGATGGGATTTGATTGTCACCATGGATGATGCAAGCAGTGAACACTATTCTATGTTTTTTGTTGAAGAAGAAGGAACAACTAGTAGTTTTCGTGGGGTGAAAGAAACTATCGAGAAAAAAGGGCTTTTTTGTTCGATTTATACGGATAGAGGGAGTCATTATTGGACGACACCAGAAGCAGGAGGTGAGATTGATAAAAATAATCTGACTCAATTTGGACGAGCGTTAAAGCATTTAGGAATTGAAATGATCGCAGCATACTCGTCAGAGGCTCGAGGTCGAAGTGAACGTGCTTTTAGAACACACCAAGAACGTCTTCCAAAAGAACTTGCTTTGCATAACATAACGACCATCGATGCAGCGAATAAATATCTTGCTGAAATTTATATGCCAGCTTACAACGCTGAATTCTCGGTACCTGCTGTTGAAGAAGGTTCTGCATTCGTGCCGTGGATTCATGGGTCGTTGGATGATGTGTTATGCGAACAATACGCGAGGATTGTTGGAAAAGATAATTGCGTGAGTTTCGAGGGCCTTAAATTGCAGATCCCGAAAGATCAATACCGTTGTCATTACAACAAAGTAAAAGTCCGTGTACACCGATATGTCGACGGACAATTAGCAATATTCCACGGCCCACGAAAACTCGCTGGTTATAATAACAAGGGAGAATTAAAAGTTCATTTAATTAAAGAAGTTGCGTAAATCCGCTTCGTAACTTCGGAGAGCACTTTAAGAAAAGTTGTTCAAAAATCTTAAGGTGCTCTTAATCAAAAAAGCGGACAATTGATTAGTTACAGATCCGGACAAGTTTATGAATCACTAACAGTCTGGTTAGAGATAGTTGAGTCATACAAAGACCCATTGTCTTCCAACCCTGAAATGCAGCAGCTGATTAAGAGCGACTCATTTAAATCTTTACTGGAAGAGTTAAAAATACTAATTGGAAAAATTATTCAAATAATTCGACCTTATCATTTGATGAAATAAGAAATCAAATCCAACAACCAAGAATATAATTTATCCATCAATCAAATTATGCAGATGGCCCCTTTAACACCTGCCATCATAAAGCTAACCCATTGATTCCACTCTGCCGACGCCCGGCGTTGTTTTCCAACCTAAAAATAATACAAAATTTCACTAAATGATGTTAACCTTTCTTACTTTGTTTGAAGGGAAAATAAAAATATAAGCACCTTTGAAAACGAAAACCAGATTATCCGATATAAATATATTCCATCAACTAATAACAGCTTTAGACCGTTCGACCCAACTATGATGATCTGGCCTCTACTTCAGACCACCTCCCTTAGGGGTTATATAGTCGCAAATTATACCAAGTAGGTCTTTTGGCAATATAGGATTTACCTCTTGGGCTTTTTTATCAGGTGCTTTAGAAAATAAATTTTGAAAATCTACCCAGCGGGAGGTTGTACTTTTTTCTTGACCTAAAACGGATCTGACTTCTTTGACTGCTTTTTCTTTTTGTTCTTTATTCTTATTATATGCTTTCTGAATGAGTTTACCGATTGCTCTACTTTCATCGAGACCTCTACCTTTACCAACTTCTTTACTTGCAGCGATAGCTTTTTGCAGCATGTTAGGTGGATTATTGCCATCATATTCTTCAACTTCTGCCCCTTTTTCTAATAATTTGGATACGATTGCTGTACTGTTTTGTGCAATAGCAGCCTCTAGCGCAGTAGCCCGGCCGCTTTTTTCTTCCATATAGTTATTAACATCAGCCTTTTTGTCCAATAAAAAGCTTACGATTTCTACCTTGTTCTGACAGATAGCATAATTAAGCGCTGTCACATTGAAATGTGTTGCATTAATATCGACCGCTTTTTCCTGTAATAGTATTTTTATAGCTTCCTGATCGTTCTGCTCAATTGCTGCAAAATATATATCCACCGGCTTAACACTCCCTGGATCTGGGCGCAAACATCCTCTCTCATCATAAGCAGGGAGGTCGTCACAACAATGTTTATTGCTTTTGGCTACTGAGTTGGCGAAAATGCCGTCTATGTCTTTGTATTTAGAACGGTTTAACCGTCCATTTCTATAGATAGACAGCAAATATTTTAGCTTAAGCTTATATAACTCTCTGGATGTTGACATAAATACCTCGTTTATCAATAAGTTAGTGATAAAAAGTGTAAGCATATGGTTTTGACGTAGGGTAGAAGCCAGTAATCGTCAGTAGTAAAGATTACTGGCTCCTACCCTATGTCAAAACCGAATATTTACAACCAAGTCAGTGATGAAATATTGGAGTAAGGTACTTTCCATCAATGATTTAATCTAAATAGAACATTTTATTTGGAAAAGCACAAAAAGCAAGCAAAAATAATCTAAATGTAAAAATTATGAATTATATTATGTAGTTAGCAGGGGCAGCGCTCTAGACGATGCTGTTTTAATTCTTGTGATTGATTGTGTTGCATTAACGATATTATATCTGCGAGAATATAGAGCATGACTGATCCTTTAAATGTTGTTGTCTTCGTAAACACAATATTAAAGTTAATCAGTCATTTTTTTAAGTAACATTTATCTCGATTTATTTGGGGTTGATGGATTAGGAAAAGACTTAAATAATGCGGGACAAAAAGGCTGAGTGTGGGTTATTTAATTTAAGACGCTACAGGACGGGAAGCAACTATATACCTCCCGCAGAGACCCATTATCACTAACGTCTTGATCGAATGAAATGATACACCAACATCCCTAGACAAAAAACGCCAGTCATCAAAGGAACAGGAGGTGTATGAAAAAATGAAAAACGCCCGGGAGATAATACTTTTTCATTTTTTTGCAAGGAAGTTTGAAATGCTGCATGATTTTCTTGAATTAATGAAATCGCATTTTCACCTGCGGTATTTTTTATCGTTAAATCGGGTTTTTTATCGGCAAGCGCCCTAATAGACAAAGCATCTTTTTGCTTAATCGCAATCATTAAGGGTGTTTCACCAAATTTATCCAGTGCATTCACATCCGCATGATGGCGAAGTAATGCATTTACAAAAAGATGTTTTTTCAAATAAACTGCATTATGCAATAGAGAATTTCCAAAATCATCTTTAATATTGGGATTCGCACCTGCTTTTAACAATAATTCAAAGCTTACAAAATCCTCTAATAAAAAAGCTTTTTCTAAATAATTGTCATCCTCTAAATCTGGAAATTGCTGTAATAAAATTTCTAAACATGCGTATCGTTTGAGTTGAATAGAAATTTTTATGGGAAAGTTATAATGTGTCAGAGGAAATTTCTGAAGAAATTGATTTAACACATTTGGCTCATTTAATAAAATAGGCGTAATAAGCGGACCATCACCAAAATCCATCTCATAAATAGTCTCATCATTTAAATTTTTAAGTGTAAGATCAGCGCATGCATTTAATAAAATATTTATCATGGCATAATTTCGCTGAAAACGCGCTTGCATCAACGGTGTCCAACCATAATCATTTTGAATATCAGGATCCGCACCTGCTTTAAGGAGCAAAATCGCAAGTTCATTTCTACCGTAAAACACCGCGAGAAATAAAGCAGTTTTGCCTTCTGCATTTCGATGATCCAAAGCGGGTTTTGTAACGGCTGCGAGTAAAAATTCGAGGGCAGGTTTATTATTGTGAATAACCGCTTCCATTATGAGTGATTCGATTTCTCTTGTTTCCATTGCCTAACATCCTTATCAATAAGAAATGAATTATAAATTAATTTTTTATGAAATGAAGATAATTTTGATCTATAGGATTTCGCACCAGATAAATCTTTTGGTAAAAAACGACCAAAAGACTTATCTGAAATTTAATTCTCAAATTCTTCTACTTCTATATTTCATGTTCAAAAAAACACTAGAAAATGATTTCAACTAATTTAGATCAACGGGACCGTTTTATATTTTGTCCTTAAGTTTAACTAGCATGTCTTTAGATAAGCCAGTAAATCTACTGATTTTATCTAGTGGTTCATTATCTTTCAGCATGTTAATAGCTATTATTTCGATGCCTGCAACTCTTCCTTCAGCTCTGCCTTCAGCTCTTCCTTCAACTCTTCCTTCAGCTCTGCCTTCAGCATACTTATCAATCATAAGTGTTTTTTCTCGTCTGACACTATCCCAATAGGATTCATACACTTCTAATTCTCCGCATGTATAAGCTGATTCTTCTGCAAGCTGAATAGCCTCCGCTATTTCAGGTACACCAAGCAGTTCCTTCGAGACAGTTGTAGTTTTTTCATCGATTTCACGCAAAAACCGCAGCCACAATAGTCGTAGTTTTTTTTCATCCGGTGAGTGAACTGGGAACTTAGGTAACTCAATAAAAACTAATTGCAAATGCTCAATGACATCACTCTCCAAATGTCCTTTTTTAACTAATCGATAATGGTGATACCAATCAGGACTTCTTTTTTCATAAATTTCTGCAACTATTCCCAAACCATAAACAGGTTGGAGAAAGCGGTAGTCTACCCCTTTTTCCAGTTGTTTTACGAAAGCTTGACTTGTCCCAAATAACAAACGTTGCCTGAAACTGTCAGTCCAATTCATTTGCATTTCAACAATAAAAACTCGTCCTTCCGCGTCTTTACATTTTACATCAGCAATCGTTCGTTTAAATTCAGGTATGAGTGGAACTTGCTCATTGGGTAGATAAGATAATTCTACAATAGAACCATTGGGTGCTAATGGAAGTACTGCATTTAAAAAACTCATTAATAAGACGGGATGCTCACCAAATATTTTCTTAAATACGACATCCGCTTTTGGATCAAGATATTTTGACATAGTTTTATTTTCTTCCTGCCAGTGTGTCATGAAAAAGTATATTTTTTCATTGGGTTATTTTACCAAAAAATCATCTTTTTTGCTAATTCGCTGGCGCTAAATTCGAGTAATAAATATTCACATTATTAAGAGAAAAAACAAAAGCCTATCTATAAAACAATCACATTTTTTTGTAATTCATGAATCAAATCCCGCAAACGTGCCGCTTCTTCAAACTCCAATTGATGCGCATGCTCATACATTTCTTTCTCGAGTTCAGCGATTTTTGCTTTTAAAGCATCCGGATTGAGCGTTGAATAATCCGATTTTTTTTCAGCGACTTTCTTAAATAATCGACCGCGCACCGATTGAGACCCATATGCGCCTTCCATGATGTCTTTGACAGCTTTTTCGACCCCTTTTGGGGTGATTCCATACGCTTCATTATAGGCATGTTGTTTTTTTCGACGACGGTCCGTTTCAGAAATCGCGCGCTCCATGGAGCCCGTCATTTGATCAGCGTAAAGTATCGCTTTTCCATGAATATTGCGTGCCACACGGCCAATGGTTTGGATAAGAGACGTTTCAGATCGCAAAAATCCTTCTTTATCTGCATCTAAAATAGCAACCAAGGACACTTCTGGCATATCTAAGCCTTCACGCAATAGATTAATACCCACCAACACATCAAAATTTCCCAGGCGTAAGCCACGGATAATTTCCACACGTTCTACCGTATCAATATCGGAATGCAAATATCGTACACGCACATCATGCTCTTCTAAATATTCAGTTAAATCTTCTGCTAACCTTTTGGTAAGTGTTGTGACTAAAACACGTTCCTTTATTTTTGCACGTTTGTGGATTTCAGAGAGTAAATCATCCACTTGTGTTTTAGCGGGGCGAACTTCAACGATGGGATCCAATAATCCGGTAGGACGCACAACTTGTTCTGCAATCACACCTGACAAACTTAATTCATATTCGGTGGGCGTTGCAGACACATATATTGTTTGCGGTGCACGTGCGACGAATTCATCAAATCGCAAAGGACGATTGTCTAACGCCGAAGGCAAACGAAATCCATAATGCACTAACGTTTCTTTACGCGATCGATCGCCGCGATACATACCGCGTAATTGCGGCACCGTAACATGTGATTCATCAATGATTAGAAGTGCATTTTTCGGCAGATAATCAAATAAAGTCGGCGGCGGCTCGCCTGCTTTTCTGCCAGATAAAAATCGTGAATAATTTTCAATGCCTGGACAATACCCCAACTCATTCATGAGCTCTACATCATACAATGTTCTCTGTTCTAAACGCTGCGCTTCTACCAATTTATTTAATTGATGTAATTCTTGTAAACGTTCTTTCAATTCTGCTTTTATTTCATCAATCGCATGCGTCACTTTTTCACGTGGTGTTACATAATGACTTTTGGGATAAATCGTTAATCGTGGGACGCGACGGATGATTTCTCCCGTTAAAGGATCAAAATAAGATAAATTTTCGATTTCATCTTCAAATAATTCAATACGCACCGCATCTTTATCTGAGTCCGCGGGATACACATCAATCACATCTCCTCGCACACGATAGGTCGTACGATATAAATCTACATCGTTACGTGTATATTGTAATTCTGCCAAGCGTCTTAATAATTTTCGATGATCGATTTTATCGCCTCGATCCAAATGCATCACCATACTCAAATAAGAGCGAGGATCACCCAATCCATAAATCGCAGAAACTGTGGCAACGACAATCGCATCTTCTCGTTCAAGTAGTGCTTTCGTCGCAGATAAACGCATTTGTTCGATATGATCATTGATGGAAGCATCTTTTGCGATATAAGTATCGGATGAGGGAACATACGCTTCCGGTTGATAATAATCATAATACGATACAAAGTATTCCACGGCATTTTTCGGGAAAAAATCCCGCATTTCACCATAGAGTTGCGCGGCGAGCGTTTTATTAGGGGCTAAAATTAACGTCGGCCGATTGACGGCTTGTATCACATTTGCCATGGTATAGGTTTTACCGGATCCTGTGACACCTAAAAGCGTGAGACTTGCTATGCCATTCTTTACACCGTCTGTTAATGCTTGAATAGCTTGAGGCTGATCTCCAGAGGGCTTGAAATGCGCGTGCAGTTCGAAATGACTTGGCATAAAAATCTTATCCATTTTTTTTCTTTCTATAGATGTAACTACCTATCTCTGCGGGTATGATGGTAAGAAGTGTGATAATGACAATGAAAAAAATTCCGATTACCCAAAATGCATTATTGTACATACTGTCTTCTGCACATAAGTAAACCAATTGACCGAGGAGCAAGCCCAGAGGAATAATCCCTACGTAAGGGGAAAAAAATAAACCCATTAAAAAAGCACAAAGATAAATGATTAAAATGCTGTATAAGGCGAGTTTTTCACTTTGTGTCCACATTACCCCACATATGAGACCTATAAGAATAGAAATAATGAACGCTATGAGGGATCGAATAAATAATTCTTTGATTTTCAACATGTTCCTCTAACCATTCGTGTCTCACTGGTTTTTATTTTGACTCATCTTGGATCTATCGTCAATTTAAAAGCATAGCCTTCTTATCATTTATTGATTATAATCCGTGTCCGCTGCATTTTCTTTGCGATTTCAAAAAACTCAATTTGGAGTAAAACATGATCAGTATCAAAGATTTAGCTGCTCGGGTACAACGCATTAAACCATCTCCTACGCTTGCTGTTTCTCAGCGTGTCGATGAATTAATCGCGCGGGGCGAAGATATCATCAATCTTGGGGTTGGTGAACCGGATTTTGATACCCCGGATCATATCAAAAAGGCGGCGATCATTGCGATCAAAGAAGGATTCACGAAATACACCGCTGTCGATGGGACACCTGGTTTAAAACAAGCGGTAATCCAAAAATTTGCGCGTGACAATCAATTAAATTACAAGCCAGATCAAATTTTAGTTTCATGTGGGGCAAAACACAGTTTTTATAATTTATTTTCGGCTTTGTTAAATGCCGGCGATGAAGTGATTATTCCCGCACCCTATTGGGTTTCTTATCCCGATATCGCAAAAATTGCCGATGCGGTTCCTGTCATCATTAAGGCAGATATCGATCAACATTTTAAAATTACACCAGCACAACTAGAAGCCGCAATTACTCCGGAATCACGAATTTTTGTCATCAGTACACCCTCCAATCCCACAGGCATCGCTTATACCGCCAAAGAATTGAAAGCATTAGCAGATGTGTTATTGCACTACCCCAATATTGTGATTGCAACCGATGACATTTATGAACATACACTTTTTAATCCAGGCACTTTTGTGAATATCTTAATGGCATGCCCTGAGTTATATGAAAGAACTGTTGTCATCAATGGTGCTTCTAAAGTGTATGCCATGACAGGCTGGCGCATTGGTTATGCTGCGGGACCCAGTAAAATGATTTCAGCCATGAAAAAAATTCAATCACAAAGTACCTCTAACCCCTGCAGTATTTCTCAAGTGGCAACAGAAGCGGCATTAAATGGTGATCAAAGCTGCATCACGGTGATGACCAAAGCATACAAAGAAAGACATGATTATATTTTAAATGTGTTGAAACAAATACCGGGCATTGAATGTTTGCCCTCGGATGGCACATTTTATGCTTTTCCTAACATGGAAGCGATTATTAAAAAAGCATCCAACATCAATAATGATATCGAATTAACAGAATATCTTTTGATGAAGGCCAAAATCGCGGTTGTCCCAGGCTCTGCATTTGGCATGCCAGGCTATATTCGCATTTCTTATGCAACGAGTATGCCTAAAGTTCAAGAAGCCATGAAACGAATGAAAGACGCGCTCGCAGTACTATATACTTGATGCGTTCATATTTTGAGGTTTTTAGCATCTCATATGCAGTCCATCTTGAGTCGTTCAAAACACTTACATATGAACTGCCTCTGAGCGCTAAAAACCTCAAAATATGACCGCATCAAGTATAATTTTTTTCGAGAACTATTGACGTTTAGCGAAACCAATATTAGTATGCAGGTCCATCGATAAGAATAATTCCCCGGTAGCTCAGTCGGTAGAGCAATTGACTGTTAATCAATGGGTCACTGGTTCGAGTCCAGTCCGGGGAGCCAGAATTAGCGCAGGATTCCGAAAAATCATTTGAAGCTTAGAAATTTGATGTAGAAGCAATGTAGAATGTTGCTTGAGAAAAAAGCATAAAAATCGCTGCAGAGATGGAATTAAAAACACCTCTGCAGGCTTTCTATTTAAAAAAACTTTTTATTCAATTGAATAAAAAGTTTCAACAAACTTTCAAGATTCCTATCAACTACCCATAATGCATTATAAAGTGTAATGATATCTTCTTGAATGAATTCTATAGAAAACATGATACAGGTGATGACTGCTTTAGTTTGGTTAATATTTTTTTGAATAGCGTCTTGGATTTCATGACAAGTGTTAGCAGAATTAAAACTATCCATAAAAAAAATCTCCTACTTAAGATATTTAATTTTTCCAATCTATGATTGGAGGCCAGGAGCACTTCCCTTCGATAATAAGCAATAGAAAATAAATCATCTCCAAAAGATCGACTGTAGGGCAAAATGGTTTTATAAAGCTTTTCCGACAAATCTTCAAGTAAATGTAAAACAATATTGAATGTATCATCGAGCGTTTTTGGGTCGATTAAATAAACCAGTAATTCGACTAAAAAAGGTTTAGCCGCCTCCATCCATTCTAGCGCTTTAAGCGTCGGAATAATATCACATACTTCATAAGGGAGTTTTTTTTCAATACGTTTATAATAAAAATCCAGTTCTGCCCGCAAAGGCGCCATTTGTCTTTTTAATTGTTGTATATCCTGTGAAAAAGTCACAGGATAATGTGAATTTTCAATATTAAATGCGTAATAGATGAAAGAACGTTCTAACATGATATTTTCTATATTAATTTTTTGTATCTATTCACCCCCCTTTTTCAAAAAATTTCCCCTAAAGCATCCACTTTTGCTGCACAAATGAAATCATTTTTTGATAATCCATCGATTGCGTGTGTCGTATAGAGTATTTCACAATAATTATAACCTAACCGCATATCTGGATGATGGTTTTCTTGATTTGCGATCCATGCGGCGGCATTCACAAACGCCATCGTTTTATAAAAATTTTTGAATGAAAATTTTTTATGTATGGATTTTCCATCTTGACTCACCTCCCAGTTTTTAAGTTGTGATAAAAATTGAGAAGTTTCTTCTTTCGAGAGCGGTGGAACTCCACCCTCACACGCAACACAACGTATCGTGGTTAAATCACTCATATTTTCCTCTTAATAAAGCGGTGGCTGCAAACCTAAATGGCGTGCTTCATGGATAAGATTGATAAGATCCTTATCCTTCAGCTCGAATAATACATCAAAATCACGAATGATAAAATAAACGGGCTGCACAATATCAATACGGTATGGTGTGCGCAAAACATCCATCACATCAAAAGGTTTTCGAATGGGTTTGTCACTTTCCAAACAATAAACCGTTTCATTGGAGGATGAAAGAATACCACCGCCATACGCTCGCAAGCCGTTGGCAGTTTCAATCAAACCAAACTCAACCGTGAACCAATAGAGTCTTGCCAACATCACGCGGTCATCCGGTGTCGCTTCTAACCCCAGTTTTCCATAACACTCTGTAAAATGCGCAACGTCAGGATTCGTCAATAATGGACAATGACCAAATACTTCATGAAAAATATCCGGTTCTTGTAAATAATCTAATTCTTCACGATGTCGGATAAAAGTTGCAGCCGGAAATTTTCGATTGGCTAATAAATAAAAAAAACGATCGAAAGGGATAAGTGCAGGCACAGGTTCTAATGTCCAACCGGTTGCATCATTCAGTACTTGAGAAATTTCACCGCATTGTGGAATTCTATCTTTGGGAAGATTTAATAATTCGATTCCCTTAAGATATTCATCACACGCACGAGTTTTGACGATGGGTATTTGTCGTGTGATAAGGTCATGCCAGACTTGATTTTCATCCCTGGTGTAAGCTGCACTGCCGTCTTTATCGACAGGTTTTGCAACATAGGTTGATGTTTTTTTGTCAGCCATTCCATGCTCCTTTATCAACACTTTTGTTTATTATAACATGTCTTTCATGTGTGCTATACTCAATGAATTTATTTTTAAGGATGAAAATATGCGTTTCTTATGGTTGTTTTTAGGAGTTTTTTTTATGACAAATGCAATCGCTTCCAATTTTGCAATCGTTTCAAATGCATTTAAAGAAGGAGAAAAAATCCCCACACAATATAGCTGCAAAGGTGAAGATATCTCGCCGAAATTTGAGTGGTCAAATGCACCCGCCAATACCCAATCTTTTGCCTTAATTTGTGCTGATCCCGATGCACCCATGGGAACTTGGTACCATTGGGTTCTTTATAATATTCCTAAAAATACAACAAAGATTGAGGAAAACACAACACCAACCAATAGTATTCTAGGAAAAAACAGTTGGGGAAAAAATACTTATAATGGTCCCTGCCCACCACCCGGTCAAACACATCATTATGTTTTTACTTTGTATGCATTGGATACGCAGCTTAATTTACCCAATGATGCAGATGCTAAGCAAGTAGAGAGTGCCATAAAAAATCATGTGATAGGAAGTGCGAAAATGACGGGGTTGTTTAGGGTCTATTGACAATTCTACTAATGCGAACTCCGGATAAGACAATTTGTCATGCCAGCATGCTTTAAGCTGGCATGATAGGGGCGCTTCAATTATCTAACAAATCATTCAATACCTTTGCCAAACGATACCCTGCAAGCGCCACGCGTTCCTCACACATGCGATGTGCATCAATGAGATAATATTCATTTGGCACAGCTTTTTCTGGTGTGGCATAGACTAACGTTGTTGAAATGGTAAACCCTTCTTGACCCCAATGATTAGGATCAACATCATTAATTTTTGTTCCAAAATAACTTTCAGGAAAATGTGTCGTAATACTTTGTGCAAGTGTATTGATATTTTCATCCGATGTATCACCAGTAAAAAGATCCATCCCTTGATCCCATAATGTATGTAATGAAATGGTTTTGGGATCATTGGCAGGATATTTCAAATAAAATAAATTTCCACCTTGATCACCATTCGGATATTTTGCGGAAATACGAGACGTTGTGTGAAGCGGTTGATGAATATCTCCAATAAAATGTGTTAAAAAAGCTAAGAAGCGTGCACGCTCGTAAGGGTTTGCTTTTACATTTGCAAGCGGCGTTTCAATCAACGGCAACGCCCAGATAATATTATCAGTATCTGCAATGTTTTTTAATTCTGTCCCATCCTCACTAAAAGGAAAATCAATATAATGCCAATGGGTAAATGATTCGATTTTTTGTTCACGCAATTTATCAGGCCAAATAGCCAGTTGATTAAAAGTTGTAAAAGTCGGATATTCTTTTGAAAATTGACTGACCAGTTGATCGACGGTTTCTCGCGCTTTAGGATTTAAATGGTCGTACGCAATATTGGCTATCACTTCATGACCTAAGGCGTTCCATGCAAAACTTTGAAATGATAAACACACTCCTAACACTACACATAAAAAATGTAATTTAGTACAAACTCTGTCATCCCCGCGAAAGCGGGGATCCATCTGGATGAATCCCCGCTTTCGCGGGGATGACAGAGAAGACAAGGATGATAAAAACCTATAACATATTTCTAATAACATGCTGCAAAATCCCACCATTTTTGTAATACTCCATTTCTGTCACCGTATCAATCCTCGATACTAATGTGACTTTTGAGGTTGCTCCATCCGGCTGATGAATCACTGCTTCAATTTCTGCACGCGGTTTAATAGTATTTTTTAAATCTAAAATATCAATGGTTTCTTCACCCGTAATTTTTAATGTCAGTCTTCCCTCCCCATCTTTAAATTCTAAAGGTAAAATCCCCATACCAATTAAATTCGAGCGATGAATACGCTCAAAACTTTCTGCAATCACCGCAACGACACCCAATAATTTAGGTCCTTTAGCCGCCCAATCACGGGAAGATCCTGAACCATATTCTTTGCCCGCCACCACAATCAAAGGCACTTTTTCTTTTCTGTAACGCATGGCTGCATCAAAAATACTTAAAACTTCTCTACTCGGAAAATGTTTTGTGAAACCGCCCTCCTTTGGCGTGACCATTTCATTTTTCAATCGAATATTGGCAAACGTACCACGCATCATCACTTCATGATTACCGCGTCTTGCGCCATACGAATTAAAGTCTTTTGCGTCAACTCCCTTCTCTAATAAATATTTACCTGCAGGACTATCGGCTTTAAAAGAACCTGCGGGTGAGATATGATCGGTGGTGATGCTATCGCCTAAAACCGCTAAAATTCTTGCAGATTGAATATCTTGTACGCTTTCTGGCTTCAATTCCATATCTTCAAAAAAAGGTGGCGCCTGAATATAAGTAGAATCCAATTGCCATTGATACGTTTCAGATTCTGGAATTTTCATGTTACGCCATTCATCGGTGCCATGAAATATTTCTGCATATGTTTCATGAAACATATTTCCCGTAATCGTTGCCACTTCTCTCGCAATTTCTGCATTGGATGGCCATACATCTTTTAAATAAATTTCCTTTCCTTCTTGGTCGAGACCGATAGCATCTTTCGTTAAATCAATATCAACTGTTCCTGTGATGGCAAAAATTACGACTAAAGGGGGTGACGCTAACCAATTCGCTTTAACTTGCGGATGAATGCGTCCTTCAAAATTTCGATTGCCTGATAAAACCGCTGAGATAATTAAATCGTTTTCATTAATGGTTTGTGACACCGGATCCGGCAGTGGTCCTGAATTACCAATACAGGTCGTACATCCATAACCAACTAACGTAAAACCTAATTCATCCAGATATTTTTGCAAACCGGTTTTTTCTAAATAACGCGTGACAACTTGCGAACCGGGTGCGAATGAAGTTTTAACCCAAGGTTTACGCTTTAAGCCTTTTTCAAGCGCTTTTTTTGCAACTAACCCTGCCGCAATGAGTACATCAGGATTAGAGGTATTCGTGCAACTCGTGATCGCAGAAATGACCACATCACCATGATGCAAAGAAAAATTATCGGAGGTCGGAAAAGCAGTGGTTTTTTCATTGTCGCGTTTACCATCTTTTAAAAGTTGACTAAAGGTTTCTTTGAGTTTTTCCAACGGGACTTTATCTTGCGGACGTTTAGGTCCTGCCATGCAGGGCATCACATCAGACAAATTTAATTCGAGTACTTCGGTAAAAAGTGGATCTTTTTCTTTAGGATCATGCCAAAGACCTTGTACTTTTGCATACGCTTCAACTAATGCAATCGTTTCTTTATCGCGACCGCTTAAATCAAGATACTCGAGAGTTGCTTCATCAATGGGAAAAAACCCGCAGGTCGCACCATATTCTGGAGACATATTGCCAATCGTTGCGCGGTCCGCAATCGATAAATCTTTTAGCCCGGGTCCAAAAAACTCGACGAATTTACCGACCACACCTTTTTTGCGCAGCATATTGGTGATCACTAGCACAAGATCGGTTGCTGTTACCCCTTCCCGTAATTTTCCTGTTAATTTGACACCAATCACTTCAGGAATAAGCATAGAAATAGGCTGACCTAACATCGCCGCTTCCGCTTCAATACCACCCACCCCCCAGCCTAACACACCTAAACCATTTATCATGGTGGTATGGCTATCAGTACCGACTAAGGTATCAGGATAGGCGAATTTTTTTCCGTGTGTTTCATGCGACCAAATGGTTTTTGCTAAATATTCTAAATTTACTTGATGACAAATCCCTGTATCTGGCGGCACAACACGAAAATTCTGAAAAGCTTTTTGTCCCCAACGCAAAAATTCGTAACGTTCGTAATTACGTTCCATTTCCATTTTCGCATTGATTTCAAAAGCATCTTTCGTAATAAATTGATCGACTTGAATCGAATGATCGATAATGAGATCGCAGGGGGAATGGGGATTAATTTTTTTGGGATCGCCTTTTAATTTTTTAACCGCATCACGCATGGCAGCTAAATCGACGACGGCAGGAACACCCGTAAAATCCTGCATTAATACACGTGCCGGACGATAAGCAATTTCACGATGTGAGCATTTTTCTTTTAACCATTCTTGAATCGCTTCAATGTCTTTATAAGTCACAGAAACATCATCTTCGTGACGTAATAAATTTTCTAATAGAATTTTTAATGTAAAGGGTAATCTATGAATGTCTTTTAGACCATTTTTTTCAGCCAATGGCAAACTGAAATAGTGATATTCGATATCACCGACTTTTAATGTATGTTCGGTTTTTTTGGCAAACCCAACAACCGCTGTTTCATCATCTATAGGAAGTGAATGGTTACATCCCGCACCTGTCCAACTGGGGGGGTCACTCGCTGGAAAAGATTCAATGGAAGCTTCATCGACATCTTGCGGGTTTTTTGACTTTGCCATGTTTAAATTCCTTGTTAAACAGTATTAAAGTTTCATGTTAACGGATTATATCATTAAGAAACAACGCAGCACATATCTGTTGGCATCCACGTGCTGTCTATTTTACAAACAGTTTTTATATGCTATAAATAATTGATACTGGTGTCACACGTAAAGATAATATTATTACTACTCACGACTCTATCATTTATTCATGCATTACAAGAGCTGCCAGAATTATTAAAAAAAACAACGGAGTATGAAATGACAAACCGAGTATGATATGATACTCATACATTATCTCAAAAGGATTTTAGATATGTGTTTTCAAAAAAAATTCTTTTCTATTGTTTCAATATTAATTCTGATACCCCTATCATCCCCTCTTTTCGCCTTACCTACTAAAATAATTCCTAATGTCAATGGACGCTTTAATCAAAGTAGTTGTACAGATGAAATTTGCATTGCAGCGGGTTTTGTTATTACACAAAACAATGCGATACATCCTATGTTGGTACAAAGCAACATTGGTGGAAATCAATTTACATCCGTAGGAACAGTTACAAATTATCCCGAAAATGGCAGCTTATTATCCGTAGATTGTGCTGGGTCTGGGCAAAACGCCCTTTGTGTAGCGGCCGGGTATACAGGCAATGCGGCATCCGAAGCTAAACCGCTTTTATTCCAAAGCCAAGATGGTGGGCAAAATTGGAATACGATTTTGGTTCCTAATATTTCTAACACGGGTTTATTTAGAAAAGTGAGTTGTACCGGGAGTGGATCCACTGCTATATGTGTTGCTGTTGGAACAACCGCATCAGGCTCCCCTTCAACTTCTCCATTACTCGCACTCAGTAATGATGGAGGAAACACTTGGCATACGGCATCTATCAATGATCTTCCTAATAATTACGGCGATTTAACAGGAGTTAGCTGCACCAAAGGTGTCTGCGTTGCCATCGGTAAAAATGATACAAATATCCCTATCATTGTTCAAACTTCCGATCGCGGAAATACATGGATCAATAAAAACTATTTGTTTATGCAAACGCTGAATATGCTTTTTTCTGATGTGAATTGCGCTTTCGGAAATGGCGCAACATTATGCACTATTGTCGGGAAGATTGGCACAGATAATCACTTTAACCCCGTTATTTATCAAACAAAGTTTGATAGCAAAGATTGGGAAAGAAATACTAATATTCAATTTCCGACAAGTTGGTCTGGTGCTCTATCCACCATAAATTGTGCTGGAAACACGACAGGAATTTCTTGCATAGCCGCCGGCCAAGCAGGACCTGATATTACTCAATTATCGCCTTTGGTACTAAAAAGTCAGAATAGCAGTAATAGTTGGTCAATGGAAACTATCAACAATCCAGCACCCGATTGGAATACTTTATTAGCAACAAAATGTGTAGCAAACCAAACCAATTTTTGTTTTGCGGTGGGATACGGCGGTGGAAATGTCATGTACCCCATACTCGCAGTCAGCGAGAATGGATTCGATAACTGGTATGCAAAAAATATTCCCAATATGCCAGAACAGGGTCTGTTAAGAACAGCGAGCTGTACGCCCAATGGTTCAATGTGTATTGCAACTGGCTATAGTCAAGTTGGCAACATCAACAATGCTTTGATCGTTGCAAGTTATGATAATGGTAATACTTGGAATATAAAAAATATCACATCGATATCACCACCACCCGCGCCAGCAAATACACTGATGACTTGCAACACAGATCAAACTCGATGTATTGCAGTCCAACAAAAAGGGACTGGTGCATATGCTACCTACTATTGGTCAATCTATTATATCACTTGGCAAACGGGTACTGTGAGCGGCTGTATGCCTACTCCTCTCGATTGGGCATTTTCAGGTCTGGCCTGCGGACAAAACATAGATCATTGTGTAGCCGTTGGAGTTCAAGAGACATTCCCTGGTTTCACGGACTCGAATGTTATCACCACTGCGGATGGAATCAATTGGACAAATATGGACGTTCCTCTGCCACCCGATGGTTGTGGATCACCCTATATACAATTGGATTCGGTGACGTCTGATTCAGCTGGCATGAAATTTGTCGCTCAAGGAAGCTGTTTTCTTTATATGGACGGTGCGCCGGGAGGTGGTAAATTAATGAATATGATATCTACATCTCTTGATGGCGGTTGGAATTGGTCGAGTACAGATTATTGAGCTATTGTCATATACGAATTTGCTAATACTTTAAATTCATTGGTGGCATTATCGATGGCAGATTTGTCATCTTGATTTTGCACTTTATCAGGATGTTTCTTTTAAGAATGCGCCTAAAAAAATATAGAGCCACTGCATTACGAGAGGGAGAATTTATTCGATTGCTTGCTTTGCATGTTGATCATGATATACCTAAGGATAGCTTGAGTTTTTTCAAGCTGGGATCCTCTTCCTTCCAAGTGGGTGATAAAATAGGGAGTACCGCGTTGTAATCCAAAATTTCTTGAGGATTGAGCGATTGAAAAGATTTTTCTGTAACAATTAAATCTGCCATTTCCAAATGTTTTTTTACTGTTGAAACAAATTCTTTTTTATCTGATAATCCATTATGAATGATTAATACAGTTCGACTTTTACATTCACGAAAAGAACCTGCTGTTTTGAGTGACTGAAGCATCATTTCAAAGTATTCTAAGGGTTTTTTATAATGCTCCAGTTTTTAATAACTCAAATTATCATAATCTTGAGTATCTTTAAATTTTTAGTATTTTAAAGCATTTTTTTTAATATTTTGAATCCTTGGGGATTATGTTCTTTAGCAACAAAATCCAGAATCTCTTTTGCACAATCAAATGAAGAACTGTGAGTGGTATCAACCTCAATATCATATTTTCGAGTTGAACTATGGCATCGATTCATTTGATCTCGACCTGATCCAATAAATCGGTCACCTCTTAAAATTTCTCGTTCTTCTAATATTTTTTTATCACAATGTACGCCGACAAAATAAACGGAGCTCTCTGCTAATTTTTCAACATAATTTCGGAGTGACTCATCACCAAAGAGTACGTCATCAATGATGATATTAAATCCTTTTTTATCTAACAAACAAGCGACGTCACTCACCGAATTCGAAATTGCCCGGCCGAACTCACCTACTTTTAATGACATGAGAGGGCCATATTGATCTTGATCCATAATGAAATTGAATCCTTCTTCTGCTTTTTCGCCACGAAATCGATATTTATTCGGTAACATATTAATAATAGTATCAATACCAAAAATTAACCAAGGAATATCGCTTAAATGCTGTATTGATTTAGCAATAGATGTTTTTCCACTGCTGGTCGCGCCATTCAAAAATATAATCATAAATACTCTCACTAATTATTTTTTATTCCAGAAATTAGATACATCATGGTTCCACCAGATGAAATGATGGTTGAAGTAAATGATTTGGTTTCGCTACTTATCTGGTTTAATTAATTCTTCTGTGGTTGTGCCACTTACAAAATTTCGAGGAGAGCTTTCCCCTGGGCAACTGATGCTAACTTGTATCCCAGGTATTCTATATTTTATACGATCTTCATCGATAATTTTTTGAATCCCTTCATTTAGATTTTGTCCACACTCAGCATAAGAGAATTGTGTGTGAAAAATTATGGCTATTAAAATCAAAAAAGTAAGCAATGCATTCACGTTTAACTTTCTCGACATTTTTTATTCCTCAAAATTAAGCATAAATAAACCTTATTGTTTATGTATTAATGATTAGTTATGGCACTGATTATGCCCATTAATGGGTGTTAGTGATAGCTTGACTTATGGCCAAATATTTGGTATATTTTATATACTTTTATTAAAATTAAGATTTAAATATGGCCACTGCTAGACTTAAAACATCACCAGGTGATGGAGAATATAAGGTATCAATAAAAAGGGATGATCAGGCTCAGGAAGAGAAACGCACCTCCTCACAACCCAAAAATATTTTTAAATATTTATGGGTTTGTCTATTATTACTATTGGCTGGCACCCTTACTGGCATAGCAAAGTTAGTTTTATATCTTGATGACCTGTCCCAAAAAAGAACTTGTGATGCAGACTCTACGCAAATCCATAATGAACCTGTCACTGATATAATGCCAAATGCTTCTTGCCGATTTAAACTGACTGGCATAACGAGTGGTAAAATCTGTCGTTTCGGACAAGAAACATATTATTTAAAAGTGCTTCCCTGTTTACATCAAGAAAATACTTCTCAACTTATTAGTTATGAAGCCTATAATCGGCAATTTAGTTCTAAGAATATAAATGTCAGCGCTCCTATAACACGTTTCTTTAAGGATTCAAAAAATTTTTATATTGGATCTAAAAAAATTGAAAATTTTCTTGAAGTAGTTCCCAAGCAAATTCAAACAAAATTAACCACAACAGAAATAGCTAAATTAATTGTCGCTGGCACTTTTATTAGAGATTTAGTTTCTCATACAGGTAATTGGGGTTATGGTAAAGAGGGGTTAGTTTTAATTGATGTAGACTCATATCATAATATTCCTAAAACAACAAACGATTACCTTGACCTCTCCATTGAGTCATTAAAAAATTTAAACTTTCATATTTTATCTTTTGATGTTTTAAAAGAAATGAAACAACTTTACACTCAAATGCAAGATAAGATTTTACCTGAATTTTATCAAGATTTCGGGCAAAATCGAGAAACCTACTTAGAAGTATTAAATATATATATAGATTGTTGCGAAAAAACCATTAAGAAAATTGAACAACCATCACAAAAAATCACATCATTAAAATTTCATAAACCTAGGCCATATACTAATCGAGAAATTCAAGGAAGTTTACGCGGTGAACTCGTGTCAGCTCGGGCTTTAAGAAATACACACTCTTTGAGCCGATAAATCATTATGTTGAAACCGCACAACACATCGCGCAAGCATCCCAACCACCGCCCAGTGCTTTAATTAATAATACCGCAGAAACAAATTCTTGACCGACGATATCCGCAGCCGTCTTCTCTGCCGTATACGTATTCGTTTCTGCAATGGTTACGCTATTGTAATCCGTCGTGCCTGCATTATATTGATTAATAACAATATCCAACGCTTTTTTGGCACTGAGATACGCTTTATTTTCCGCTACCCATTCTTTTTTCAAGATGCGAAGTGACGCAAGACTATCTTCCACATTTTGAAATGCGGTCAGCACCGTTTCTCGGTAAGCCGCAACATCGGAAGCAAATGCTGCTTGATTCGCTTGCACCGTTGCCAAACGTAATCCACCGTCTAAAATCGTATCCGCCACTTCTCCTGCAATCGACCAACTGGCATTTTTGAACGACAGCCAATGTTTCCATCCTTGATGTGTATAACTACCATCGCCAGAAAGCGTTAATGTGGGGAAAAAAGCCGCAATCGCAACGCCAATTTGTGCATTGGCTGACGCCATGAGACGTTCAGCTGCTGCAATATCTGGACGGCGTTCCAAAAGTGCGGTCGGCACTTCCAAAGGTATTTCTGGCGGCCTTCCCTCTAAAGGTAAAAAGGGAATAGAAAAATCAGCCGGCGGAATGCCGATTAAAACGGCAATCGCATGTTCTGTTTGTGCACGGGCAATGCCATTGGCAATGGCTGCGGCGATCGCCGATTCCAACTCCCCTTCGGCTGATACAATATCACTCTCACTATCGACGCCCGATTTATAACGATTACGGGTATATTGCAGTATTTTTCGATACTCTTTGACCGTCTCATCTAAAATTTTTTGATCGCGATCTAATGCACGTAATTGAAAATACTCCTGCGCAAGCGTGGCTGCAGCGGACAATCTGGCCACTTCAATATTGGCATAACTGGATTCAGCTGTTGCAACGGCAGATTCAATATTGCGTTGTACGGCACCCCATATATCAATTTCCCACGCCGCATTCAATGATACCGTATGAAAAGTGGTAATTTTCCCTGACCCATTTCCACTTGCGCCAGTCGTCACTTGTCCTGATGAAACGGAAGTACCCGAAGTACTCACAAATGAGGTGGAGCCCGCACCTTGTTTTTGACGTGTGATATCGACAAGCGCAGACAATGTCGGATAAAAAGCAGCCTTGGCCTCAGTCACCAGTGCCAACGATTGTTGATAATTCGCTGCCGCTTGGGCGATATTTTGGTTCGTGATATTTAGTTGGGCTTCCATTTGATTTAATCTTTCGTCATGGAAAATCTTCCACCATTGACCTCGATCACAATTGTCTCTCGGTTCTGCGAGTTTCCAACCCTTAGGTGCTTCTTTATATTTTTGAGGCACGATCACCTTTGGCCGCACATAATTCGGACCCACAGCACACGCCGAAAGTAATAAAAACGCCATGGTGAAGATGACTAACTTTTTCATATATGTTTCTCTTTCCAGCGAGAATACCCCCGTGTCCAATCAGAAAGTCTTTCAAAAGCTAAATAAATCACAGGTGTCGTATAGACAGTGAATATTTGACTGATCAAGAGCCCCCCAATAATGACAACACCCAACGGTCTTCGAAGCTCCGATCCAATGCCAAGCCCAAATGCCAATGGAAATGCACCGAACATCGCAGCGAAGGTCGTCATCATAATCGGACGAAATCGCAAAACAGCCGCTTCATAAATCGCATCTCTGGATGATTTATTTTCTTTTCTTTTCGCGGTCAATGCAAAATCGATCATCATGATGGCATTTTTCTTTACAATGCCAATTAACAAAATCAATCCAATCAATGCAATGATACTAAAATCCGTACGTGTGATAAGCAGCGCAAGTAATGCGCCCACACCTGCGGTGGGTAATGTGGAAAGAATGGTAAAAGGATGAATAGTACTTTCATATAATATGCCTAACACAATATAAACCGCTAATAATGCCATCAAAATGAGGTACCCTTCATTCGCAAGCGACTCTTGAAATGCGGCCGCCGTTCCTTGAAAAGAACTTTGAACCGTCACAGGTAAATTCATCTCTTTCATACGATTCGTAATCGCATTCACAGCGTCACCGAGTGCCACATGCGGCTTTAAATTAAAAGAAATAGTTGAAGCAGGCAATTGCCCTTGATGATTCACAGACAATAAGGTATTCGAATTTTGATATTTTGAAAAAACAGACAATGGCACGAGTATGCCATTCACACCTGGCACATACATTGTATTTAATGTTTCTGGATATTGCCAAAAGCGCGGTGCGACCTCCATCACCACATGATATTGATTTAAAGGCGTATACATCACAGACACTTGATCTTGACCAAAAGCATTGTAAAGAATGTTATCGATGGTTTCTGGTGTAATACCGAAACGCGCAGCGGTATCACGATCAATGGTGATATAGGATTGCAATCCATGATTTAACTGATCACTATTCACATCGACAATTTCGGGTACTTGCTGAAGGGCGACGAGAACACGCGGCCCCCAAACATTTAATTCATTTAAATTATCCGCTGTCATCGTAAATTGATATTGCGCATTCCCCAAACGTCCGCCCACCAAAAGATCTTGTGCAGCTTGCATATAAAGTGTTGCACCTGTCACAACGGATAATTCTTTCCGTAATCGATTAACCACACCGTCCACCGATAAATTGCGTTCATTTAAAGGTTTCAGTGAAATAAAAACAGAACCCGAATTCGTCGTGCTACTTCCGCCGGCGCCAATAAACCCTACCACATTTTGCACGGCATGATCTTTTGTCACGATATCCACAAACATTTGTAATTTTTTTACCATGGCTTGAAATGAAATATTTTGATCCGCTTGAATTTGTGCCACAATCCTGCCTGTATCTTGTTGCGGAAAAAATCCTTTTGGCACAATAATAAATAAAAATATATTTAAAAATATCGCAACAATCGTGATAAATAACATTAATTTCGTATGATCCAATACCACGCGTAAACTTTTTTCATAAAATTGATGTAAACGATCAAACGTACGGGTTAAAAAATGTTTTTTAACTGCTGACACTTGTTCTTTTTTCAATAAATACGCACACATCATCGGCGTCACAGTGAGCGAAACCATCAGTGACATTACGATCGCTGTCGATAACGTAATCGCAAATTCACGAAATAATCGTCCCACAATCCCGCCCATCAAAAGAATAGGAATAAAAACAGCAATAAGAGAAGTACTCATAGAAAGCACGGTAAAACCGACTTCTTTTGCACCGAGCAATGCCGCTTCCAAGGGTTTCATCCCTTGCTCAATATGACGCGTAATATTTTCTAAAACCACCACCGCATCATCCACTACAAACCCTGTTGAAATCGTGAGTGCCATTAAAGATAAATTATCTAAGGTGTATCCCATTAATTTCATCACACCAAAGGTGGCTAAAAGAGAAAGCGGCACTGCAACACTTGGAATCAACATGGAACGCATATTGCCTAAAAAAACATACACCACAAGCACGACTAAAATAATAGCGACCAGCAATGTCAATTCCACATCATGTAATGAAGCGCGTATGGTGATCGTGCGATCCATCGCAACGGAAATATCAATCGCATCCGGAATGGTTGCTTTCAAAAAGGGTAAAGAAGCATAGACATGATCGACGGTCTCAACCACATTTGCCCCAGGCTGCTTAAACACGACCAACATTACCGCAGGTTTACCATTGGATAATCCCGCATTCCGCACATTTTCGACGGAATCCGTGACTGTTGCGATATCTTTCAACTGCACCGTATTACCATTTTTATAACGTACCACCAATGGCTCATATTCGAAGGCTTTATGTAATTGATCATTCGTCACAATTTGTGATGTAGTCCCATCAAAGGATAATTGGCCTTTTGGGCGATTGGAATTCGCATTGGATAATGTATTTTGGACATCACTTAAAGCAATACCATAACTACTTAATGCATTCGGGTCGAGCTCTACGCGTACCGCAGGCAAAGAACTCCCGCCTACGATCACTTGACCTACCCCACTCACTTCCGACAACGATTGCGCCAAAATCGTCGATGCATAATCATACAGTTGCCCCCGTGTATAAATAGACGAGGTGAGTGCAAGAATAAGAATGGGTGCATCTGCCGGATTAAATTTACGATAAGTGGGATTATTTGGCAGATTGATCGGTAATTGACTGCGCGCTGCATTGATTGCTGCTTGAATATCGGATGCAGCGCCATTAATATCGCGATTCAAGTCAAATTGCACCGTAATACCCGTCGTACCTAAAGTACTGGTTGAAGTTAATTGCGTCACCCCCGCGATTCGACCAATCTGACGTTCTAGCGGTGTTGCAACAGAGGTTGCCATGGTTTCAGGACTTCCACCCGGTAATGAGGCTCCAACCGAAATCGTTGGAAAGTCAATTTCAGGTAGAGCAGAAACCGGTAATAAATTAAATGCTGCAATACCTGCAATGGCCACACCCAAGGCGAGTAGCGTCGTTGCAATCGGCCGATAAATAAAAAGTGAGAATAAACTCATTCTCTCACCTCGGATCGAGTCAGTCTGAAACGTGCCAGTTTATCAAATGCTAAATAAATCACCGGCGTCGTATAAAGCGTCAACAATTGACTGACCACCAATCCACTGATAATCACAATGCCCAAAGGCCGTCTCAATTCCGCACCCATACCGGTACCGAAAGCCAATGGAAAAGCCCCTAACATGGAGGCACACGTTGTCATGACAATGGGACGAAAACGCAAAATACCCGCTTCAAAAATAGCATCTTTAGGCGATTTCCCATACACACGCTCTTGTTCGAGTGCAAAATCAATCATCATGATCGCATTTTTCATGACAATACCAATCAATAAAATAATACCAATGAGTGCAATCACGCTTAAAGGATTATTCGTCAACCATAACGTCAATAATGCACCCATACAGGCAGAAGGAAGCGTCGATAAAATCGTAACAGGATGAATATAACTTTCATATAACACCCCCAACACAATATAAACCACAAGAATAGCTGCTAATACTAGCCATGCTTCATTATTCAATGAACCATTAAAAATTTTCGCAGCCCCTTCATAACTGGTATTAATACTTTTCGGTATACGAATATCATTTTTTGCTTGATCGATTGCATTCATGGCATCTCCCAATGCCGCATTCGGTGCAAGATTAAAAGATACCGTGGCAACGGGAAACTGATTTTGACGATTCAAAACAAGCGGCCCCGTACCTTGAGATACTTTTGTAAATGCACTCAAGGGAACAGCACCGCCCAATGTCGATTGAATATAAATATTTTTTAAAGCATCGGGCCCTTTTGATAAAGAAGGAAAAGCATCCATCACCGCATAATATTGATTACTTTGTGTATACAGCGTTGAAATTAAACGCTGTCCAAATGCATCATAAAGGGTATCATCAATCAATTGTGTTGAAATGCCAAAACGTGATGCGGTCTCCCGATCAATGGTAATATTCGTTTGCAATCCCTCATTTTGAATATCGGATGTGACATCTTGTAAAAGTGGGATGTGACGCAATTTTGCGACAAATGTATTTGTCCATTTGATAACGGCGTCGAAATTGGGTGAACCCAAGCTGTATTGAAATTGTGTACGGCTGACCCGAGCATCAATCGTTAAATCTTGCACGGATTGCATAAAAAGTTTAGTACCCGGAATTTTTTCTAATTGTGGCATGAGACGCCGTATCACGTCCGTAGCTCCCGCATCGCGTTGATTTAAAGGCTTTAACGTAATTAAAAAACGCCCACTATTTAACGTGGTATTAATACCATCCACGCCAATAAACGAGGATAAATTTAAAACGGCGGGATCTTGTAATATTATTTTCGCGAGTTTTTCTTGTTCTTTTACCATTGCATCAAATGAAATAGATTGCGGCGCCTCTGAAATACCTTGAATAACACCTGTATCTTGTATGGGAAAAAAGCCTTTGGGAATCATGTAAAATAAAAATAAAGAAATCAATAATGTGAGGATTGCAATGATTAATATAATCGGCTGATGATCGAGCACCATTTGCAAAGATTTTTTATAACGCTCAATCATACGATCTAAAACTTCCCGGGATTTACGTTCAAAACGACTGTATTCCGTGATTTCACGATGACGCAATATGCGGGAACAAAGCATTGGCGTCAAAGTCAATGATACAAAAGCGGAAAGCAATATTGTCACCGATAACGTCATCGCAAATTCACGAAATAAACGTCCAATGACATCACTCATAAAAAGCAATGGAATTAAAACGGCAATCAATGACACTGTCAAAGATAGGATAGTGAAACCGATTTGCTTTGCACCTTTTAACGCGGCATCAATAGATTTTTCACCGCTTTCCACATAGCGCGAAATATTTTCAATCATGACAATCGCATCATCGACCACAAATCCTGCTGCAATGGTAAGCGCCATTAACGTCAGATTATTCACACTGAATCCTAAAAGATACATCGCACCAAAGGTACCGATTAAAGAAAGCGGTACAGAAATACTTGGAATCAGGGTTGCTTTGAGATTACTTAAAAATAAAAATATTACGATGACAACCAGTATCACGGATAATATTAAATCCAGTCGCACTTCACTGATGGAGGCACGAATCGTATTCGTACGATCTGAAAGGATGTCAATATGAATAGCACCGGGGAGTGCCGCTTGTATGGTCGGCAATAATTGTTTGATGCGATCGGCAACCGCAATCACATTTGCACCGGGTTGCCGTTGAATATTCATAATGACCGCAGGGATTAAATTCATCCAAGCGGCTTGATTGACATCTTGCGCGCCATCTTTAACGGTTGCCACATCCGAAAGACGAATGGGCGCATTATTTCGGTAGGCAATAATCAAAGGTTTGTAGCCTGCGCTTGTCAATAATTGATCGTTGGCATTAATGATATAAGAAAGTCTCGGCCCGTCAAAACTTCCTTTGGCAGCATTCACATTTTGATTATTAATCGCAGTACGCACATCCTCAAGATTCAATTGATAAGCCGCAAGCGCGGTAGGATTGACATTGATACGCACCGCGGGACGCTGACCTCCTGCAATCGTCACTAAACCGACACCTGACAATTGTGAAATTTTTTGTGAGAGCCTCGTATCCGCAAAATCTTCAACGGTGGGCAAAGGTAATGTATTTGATGTCAAAGCGAGTGTCATCACGGGGGTATCTGCCGGATTCACTTTACTGTAAATGGGTGGATTTGGAAGATTCTGTGGTAAATAAGTGGAAGCCGTATTAATGGCGGCTTGTACTTCTTGTTCGGCCACATCTAAACTTAAACTGAGATCAAATTGTAAAATGATAAGAGACGCCGTACTTGAACTTGTCGACGTCATCTGACTTAATCCAGGCATTTGGCCAAATTGACGCTCCAAAGGGGCGGTCACGGCTGTTTCCATCACCATGGGACTAGCACCCGGATAAAACGTCAACACTTGAATGGTGGGATAATCCACTTCCGGCAATGAGGCAACTGGTAATAATCTAAAGCTAAGCAATCCAGATAATAATAATGCAATCATCAACAGCGACGTTGCAATCGGCCGCAAAATAAAAATGCGCGATGGATTCATGCGGTCGCGGGCCTCTTCGAGGCAATTGTATTTGGCGCAACTGCCACTTTCGCGCCATCGGTCAGCTTATCGACGCCTTCAACCACCACCTGTTGTCCTTGTTTCAAACCCGCTAAGATGGTCGTAATATCCCCGTTCACAGGCCCTGTGACGACAGTCTGTAAATGAACCGTTGCATCCGGATGGATGACATAGACATAGTTACCCTTGCTACCATGCTGAATCGCAGCCGTCGGCACAACAACGGCATTTTTCAGCATATCGAGAAGCAGTTTCACATTGACAAATTGATTGGGATATAAGTGATTTTGTGCATTTTTAAATTCAGATTTTAATTTCACCGTACCGGTTGATGTATCAACTTCGCTATCCATCGCTAATAAAACGCCTTCGTCAAGTAATGCATGTTGGGTACGATCATAGACAAATGTAGGGAGGGTTTTTCCTGCACGCGTTTTTTCTAATACACTCGGGATATTATCTTCCGGCAACGTAAAAACAACCGTGATCGGTTGTGTCATCGTAATCACCACCAGTCCTCCCGTATCACTGACTTGTACATAATTACCCGGATCCACCAAACGTAAGCCAATGATGCCATTCATAGGAGAGGTAATGCGACAATAGATTAAATTTAATTTTGTACTTGCGATCAACCCTTCATCGATTTTCACAGTACCTTCATCTTGTTGAACCAGTGAAACTTGTGTGTCGAGCGTTTGTTTTGATACTGAGTTTTGACGCCATAAGGTTTGATAGCGTTTCAAATCTAATTTTGCATTGACAAGTAGCGCTTGATCGCGTTGTAACTGACCTTGATATTGAATAATGGCTGCTTCATAAGGACGCGGATCAATTTGTGCGATATGTTCACCTTTTTTAACAAACTGCCCTTCTTTAAAAAATACATCCATTAATAAGCCATTGATTTGTGTTTTAACGGTCACTGAATAATATGAAGTGACAGTTCCTAATCCTTCGAGATAGATGGGCATATCTTTGGTGGTAACATTCGCAGAAACAACGGAAACGGGAGGGGATTCGGGTTTTTTATTCGCCCAATTTTGATAATACCATCGTATTAAACATATCGCGATGACGATTAAAAAAATGATTATCCAAAAACGCAATTTCCGATTTAATGGTCGATGTTTTTCCTTATTGGCATTCGACATCATCGAATTTTTCATAAAATCCTACGCCTCTACTGTCATTCCCGCGAACGCGGAATCCATCCGGATGGATTCCCGCGTTCGCGGGAATGACAACAGTGTTATCATTTTGTTTATATTAGGCAATTGTTGAAAAAATTTCTATTTTTATTACACACAAACTTTACAATAAAAAAACTAATATCTATTTTTAGTTTATAAAATATACAAAAAAAATAATTAAAAACCCCAGTCAAATGAAATCAGTTATAATAATAGTTATAACAAGGAGGGAGATGACATGAGCAAATCATCGATAAAAAAACAACAAAATGCAATCAAGCATGATATTCAACAACTAAAACGCATGCTTTCTGATACAGCACACGATATGCGCGGACAAGCACAAAATATGTTTTCCGAATCGTTTGAAAATGCAAAAGATAAAACAGCTAATGCACAGGAAAATGTCAAAGAATATGTACATGAAAAACCGCTTAAGGCTTTGGGAATTGCAATGTTATCGGGATTGATAATTGGACTTGCGATGCGCAGAAAAAGAAAAAAATATTAAGGGTCAAGGATAGTTTGGCATGGCAAAAAAAAAATCTCATCTTAGTAAGATATTCATAAGCTTACTTGTGGCTATCCCTTCGTTTATGAATGTCGTTCGACATACTTTCTCGTTAATTAGCAAGGAAGCACACGTTGCTGGCAAAAGCTTGATTTGCCTCACCATCCTTGTCGTTTTGTTAGCGGTTGTTTGTGTTTCCATTTGGACGTGCATGCTTTTCCTGTTATTTTTTTATTTTTTAATGTTACATTGGAGTGTTGAATCCTCTGTATTTATAATCCTTTTGTTAAATGTCATTTTCTTGATCTTCATTCTTTTTTCCATGAAAAAATATAAAAAAAATCTCACCTTTCCAAAAACCCGCAAGCGGTTTCGGGATTTGTCGGACTAACATCCTAGGAACCTAAGACTTCAAAACCTAAAGCACGCATATTATAGTCATTTATGGCCATATTGTAAGCGAGTGAAAATTCTCAAGAACCGACCGATTGAACCGTCGGTCCGGTGCCTTCTGAGAATCTGATATTGTCACATTCACCTGGACCCACAGAATTCGAGACCCACGTAGAAGAAACCGTTCCGTTATTCCCAACCGGCATACCCCAAGTCACTCGACTTAATTTTAAATCATTACACGCTTGAAAATCGCCACCATAATATTCCGTAAAAGTGACAATATTCCCTTGAAGTAAATATTTTGAAGTCGGAAGCGTTATCGTACCTAAATACACTTCGTTACCCGACGTTAAATCTTTAACAAATGCTGCCCAAGAATTAGAAGTGATTTCCCACACCCGTAAACGATAGGTTGTGCCTTGCGACCATGGATAAGCCATGCGACAACTAAATCCTGTCCCTTCCCCTCCAAAGGTTTTGCACCAAGAACCCGCGCTTCCCGGTGTTGCAGCTGTCGCATTCCAAATAGAAAAAATCGCGCCTTTTTGAATGGTACCATCCTGCTGAAGCATGTCGGTTTGTAATCCAATATAAGCTGTATAAGGACCAATAGCCATTTGTTCTGAAAAATATCTCGAACTTCCCACACCGGGATCTACATTGATGGTCAGTGGCATATCAATATTGTATAAGGCATTCGATCGAAGGTGAAAATAACTGTATGCCGTTTGATAAGACCCGCTGATTGCCGCATAAGTGGCATGGAATATCCCTAACCCAACCAAGATAAAGCACCATATAAGTGCTTTCTTCCCAAATAATCGTTCTAACATAGATACTCCTTTTTTAATTACTATCCCTTCATACATAATATATTGACAAATCCATTGATACTCCAGACAATCTTCGCAAATTGAAAGGAAAAATCGCATGCATAGTCCCGGGAAAAAATTCCGTGTAGCGTTAACCGAAGAAAAACCGTTACAAATTGTGGGCGCGATTAATGCAATAACCGCATTATTAGCCCAAAAAGCAAACTTTCGTGCCATTTATTTATCTGGTGCAGGGGTTGCTAATGCCTCTTTTGGAATACCTGATCTCGGCATCACGACTTTAAATGACGTCTTAGAAGATGCGCGCCGTATTACAAGTCGTGTAGACTTACCCTTACTGGTTGATATTGACACAGGATTCGGCAGTGCTTTTAATATCGCGCGCACCATACGGGAAATGATCAAAGCACAGGTGGCCGCGGTCCATATAGAAGATCAAATCGCCGCGAAACGCTGTGGTCATCGCCCTAAGAAATCATTGGTTCCCAGTGATGAAATGGTTGATCGCATTAAAGCCGCCATGGATGCCAAAAGTGATCCTGATTTTATTATCATGGCACGCACCGATGCGCTGACCATTGAAGGCTTAAATCCAACGTTGGAGCGTGTGCATCAATATATCGAAGCAGGCTGTGATATGATTTTTTTTGAAGGGGTAAAGCACATTGCCGAATTTGAAGCGCTACGAAAAATATGCAAACTTCCTATTCTCGCCAATATCACAGAATTTGGCGTGACACCGCTTTTCACAAAAGAAGAATTGAAAAATGCGGGCGTCAATATGATACTTTATCCGTTAAGTGCTTTTCGCGTTATGAATAAAGCAGCTTTAGAACTTTATCAAACGATACGCACCGATGGCACACAAAAAAAATTACTTTCAAAAATGCAAACGCGAGAAGAACTGTACCAACTTTTAAATTATTATTCGTATGAAGCAAAGTTAGATGAATTATTTGCAAAGGGGAATATCCATGAATAAAAAATCCGGTGGTCTTGCAGGCCTCACTGTGGGTGACACAGCAATTTGTACAGTCGGAAAAGAAGGTTTGGGATTAACGTATCGAGGATATGATATCCATGATTTAACAGCAAAAGCCTCATTCGAAGAAGTGGCTTATTTACTCATTTATGGAAAATTACCGAATGAAAAAGAATTGAGGGCATACCAATCTAAATTATTAAAACACCGCTCTATACCCAATGCGCTTAAAGTAGTACTTGAAAATATTCCTGCAAACACACACCCCATGGATGTGTTGCGTACTGGTATTTCAATGCTTGGCACGCTCGAACCTGAGTCCGAAAACAATACACAAGAAAATATTGCAGACCGATTGATTGCATGTACACCGGGTATATTACTTTACTGGTATCATTTTCATAAAGATAAAAAACGCATCGATCTTGAAACGGATGAAAAAACACTCGCGAGTCATTTTCTTCGATTATTACATGGAAAAAAAGCCGATGACTTACACATCAAAACCATCGATGTCTCACTCATTCTGTACGCTGAACATGAATTTAATGCTTCCACTTTTGCGGCCCGCGTAACCACTTCTACGTTAGCGGATTTTTATTCTGCGATAGTGAGTGCTATCGGAACATTACGCGGACCACTCCATGGCGGCGCGAATGAAGCAGCCATGGAACTCATTCAAAAATTTGAAAATCCGGATGAGGCCGAAACAGCACTTCGCAAAATGCTTAGCAACAAAGAAAAAATCATGGGATTTGGACATCGCGTGTATAAAAAATCGGATCCGCGATCTGATATTATTAAAAAATATTCTGAAAAATTATCTCATGTATCATCGGAAAGTTATTTGTATCCCGTATCAGAACGCATTGAAAAAATTATGTGGGATGAAAAAAAATTATTTCCAAATCTCGATTTTTATAGTGCTTCTGCCTATCATTTTTGTGGGATACCAACAGAAATGTTTACACCGATATTTGTGATGTCACGTTTATCCGGATGGAGTGCGCATATTATCGAACAGCGAAAAGATAATCGCCTCATTCGTCCCGATGCCAATTATACCGGTCCCCTGCCGCAATCCTTTATCTCGCTTTCTGAAAGAGGTTAACTATGTCCGTTGAAACTGCTGAAGCGAATGTGCGAGCAAACCCCGATAAAGAATTTGTTACCATCGCCGACTATGTCGCTGATTTTCACATTAAGAGCCCTGTTGCTTACCAAACGGCTCGCTATTGTTTAATGGATTCTATTGGATGCGCGCTTTTAGCATTGCAATATCCTGCTTGTCGTAAATTACTAGGCCCTATTGTTCCTAATACTGTCGTTCCCAATGGGGCACGCGTGATAGGCACACCTTATGAATTAGATCCTATTTTAGCAGCATTTAATAATGGCGCATTAATTCGTTGGCTGGATTTTAATGATGCATGGCTTGCTGCTGAATGGCGGCATCCTTCAGATAACTTAGGCGCTATTTTAGGATTGTCAGATTATCTTTCACGGGTTGCAGTTTCCCAAAATAAAGAACCGCTATACATACGAGATGTCTTAACTGCAATGATCAAAGCACATGAAATCCAGGGCATACTCGCGCTCAAAAATAGTTTTAATCGTGTTGGCTTAGATCATGTGGTATTAGTAAAAGTGGCATCCAGTGCTGTTGCAATGTCGTTATGGGGCGGTTCAAAAGAAGATATTATCAATGTATTGTCTCACGCATTTATCGATGGTCAATCTTTAAGAACATATCGTCACTCACCGAATACCGGTCCCAGAAAATCTTGGGCAGCGGGGGATGCTACTTCTCGCGGTGTGCGCCTTGCATGGTTTGTTAAACAAGGTGAAATTGGATATCCGAGTACCCTTTCTGTCAAAAAATGGGGTTTTTATGATAATGTGCTCAAAGGTGAAAAACTCATTTTTGAACGCCCCTTTGGCTCTTATGTCATGGAAAATATTTTATTTAAAGTATCTTTCCCCGCAGAATTTCATGCGCAAACAGCCGTTGAATGCGCGGTCGAATTGCACGCATCAGTGAAAGACCGTTTAGATGACATTAAAAAAATTGTATTAACGACACAAGAATCTGCAATTCGTATCATCAGTAAAAAAGGAGAATTGCATAATCCTGCCGATCGTGATCATTGCATTCAATATATGGTGGCGGTAGGATTAATTTTTGGGGATTTAAAAGCGGAATATTATGAAGATAATGTGGCCGCAGATCCGCGCATTGATAAATTACGCGATAAAATGGAAATCGAAGAAGATAAGCAATTCAGCAAAGATTATTTGGATCCTGAAAAACGTTCCATTGGAAATTCCGTACAAGTCTATTTTAAAGATGGTACGCATACCGATAAAGTTGTGGTGGAATATCCCATTGGACATGTCCGGAGACGAAAAGAAGGCATTCCATTATTAATTGAAAAATTCAAAAAAAACTGCGGTACGCATTTTATTCCGAATAAAGTCGAAGAATTAGTGAATCTTTTTGAAGATCAAACGCGCTTAGAAAAAATGCCTGTGCATGAGTTAATGGATTTGTTGTGTCATTGAACACCCTCACTTAAGAAGAGATTCTCTAAAACAAAAGAAGTTCTCTTCTTAAGTCCTCTCCCACCCTCGTTTTATTGAAGAACCGTGAGCCATTAGTGGGAGAGGGTTGGGTGAGGGTGAGAGCTTTACTGATTTTATATTGAATTTATAAGATAACTTTCCCCTTCATTCCACGCACTTCGCACTTTATTTACTAAATTCTGATATTGCGGATAAACATAATCACCTACCTGCATCACATAAGGTTGAAAAGCTGGAATGAGCTTAGATTGTTGCCATCCGGAGGATTGACTAAATGAAGTTAATCCGATAAGAAAAATCAATATGAGATTAATTAAAAATCCCCGTAGAACACCAAACAAGCCGCCCAGTAATCGATTAAAAAAACCTGCTCCACTACTTTCAAACGTGCCAAGAATTAACAAATTCAAAAATAAACCTAAAATAAAGGTGATCACAAATAACATCAAAAAACTCAAGCAAAGCGTAAGTGGAGAAATAGTATCTCCCCCAGAAAATATACCTGCAACAGAAGAAGAAAACATACTTGCTACGAGAAAAGACACGACCCAAAGAAGAATCGCAAGCACTTCTCGTAAAAAACCACGCGCTAATCCCCCAAAAATGGATAACAATAAAATCGCTAAAATAATAAAATCTACCCAATTGTAAGCTGCCATTTTGACTACCTTTAATAATAAAAAAATTAGTACCCATTCCCCATCCTTTTGACTCTTTCTCATTGCGAGGAGCGTAAGCGACGTGGCAATCTTAATCTTTCTAGATTGCCACGTCGCTTACGCTCCTCGCAATGACAAAGAGTCAAAAGGGGTGAATAGAGATGAAAATTATTATATTATAAATAATATACCAATAGGAAACGCGAATGCAGGAAGAATTACTTCATCTTCTGAAATCAAATAAGATATTTTCTGGTATCCCCGAAGCCAAACTGAACAGTTTAAACTCAAAATTCACAGAACTTGTCCTTGAAAAAAACGAAATTCTCTTTCAACAAGGTGACTCGCCCGATTTTGTTTATTTATTAGCCTCTGGTCGATTACTTTTATATTTACAGCTGGCAGAAAATAAAACAAAAATCGTTGATTATGTTGAAGCCGGTCAAATCCTAGGCGAGTTAAGTGCCTTAGGAGGTAATCCTCGCCCTCTCTCAACCAAAGCATTAACCCGCAGTGTCTTATATCGTATTTCGAACAAAGATTTTATACATCTTTGTTATCGATACCCACAAGTCATGTTTGCTTCCGTCCATCCATTGATGACACGGGTTGAACAAATTGTTCACACGCTTTCTGATAAGAAAATACAAGATATCGCGATTTTTCCGGCAAATATAAAAACTAACCTTGAAAAATTTTCAACGGAACTCATTGCACTTATAAAGGATTCCCCCCATCTATTGTTGATTTCTGATTTTTCACCAGAATTTGATGAAACACAATACTCGATCGATACATTAAAAGAAAAAATTCGTGCATTAAAAAGAAATAAAAAACCGTCACAACAAGTCATTTATTTATTAAAATCACATGACAATACACTCACTAAAATTGCACTAGAAAAAGCACAAGTATTTTATATTGTTGCAAACGCAGAACATACTCCGCATATTGATAAAAGATTTTTAGAGTTACTCTCTCACAAAAAAAAATCATCCCGTAACTTCCAACATCTTGTATTAATTCATCCAGAAGAAACTGTCATGCCCCAAAATACCGCACCCTGGTTGAACATACATCATTTTAATATGCATCATCATATTAAGATAAATGAATTACGTCATTATAAGCGTTTATTGCGATTTATACGCGGACGTGCCTATGGTTTAGTATTAGGTGGTGGCGGTACTCGTGGTTTTGCACATCTCGGCGCCCTCAAAGCTATTCGTGAATCTAAAATACCTATTGATTTTATAGGCGGTACGAGTGTGGGCGCTATGATTGGTGCTTGTTATGCCATGAAAGAATCGCTTCAAGAAACGACGGAGCTCTTTCACAAAATCGTGGACGCCTCCCGCAAAACTGTTTCCTGGGTAAGCATAACCTTGCCTATTGTTTCACTTTTTGATGGGAAATTATTTACAAATGCGTTACAAGATACATTTAAAGATATTCGAATTGAAAATCTCTGGCTACCCTTTTTCTGTGTCTCTACCAATTTAGCGAATTATAGTGAAGAAATTCATTGCTTTGGGTCAGCGTTTGAAAAAACGCGGGCAAGTGCCTCGCTCCCCGGTATCGTTCCTCCCATGCTGATTGATGGAGAAATTCATTATGATGGCGGGTTATTAAATAATTTACCCGTAGATATCATGCGTCAATATCTCGGTGAAAAAGCGAAAATTATCGCGATAGAACTCACTTCCTCCATGCATGATTTTCGGAAATACGAATTTCCACCTATATTAACCTTTAAAAAAACACTTTTATTAAAATTAGGATTTTCACGGGAAAATTACATTTTTCCGCGATTTGTCGATTCATTCATCCGTGGTCTTTTGGTCGGATCATCCGTCCGCGCCACACAAAATGGTGCGCTCGCCACATTACTGATCGATTTAAGTTTACGTAAATTTCCTTTGTTACGCGCGAATAAAAAACAGGCTGCAAAAATGCTTGAGATTGGGTATTTGGAAACATTAAAAAAAATATATCAATATAAAAATAAAAATGTTTAAGATAGTAACTGTTACTAAACTCCAAAACCGTCGCCCCGGGCCAACCGTCGTCCGTAATGCCTTTTATACGGGACCTCTTGCAAGCGTTCGAGATGGAAAGGAACGTGATCTATTCGAACATTTTTTCAAGCATTCACTATTGTGCCCCATTGATTTTGTCATTGCTCAAAAAGGTGGTTTATATCGCCGGGATTTTAATGGCGTCGGATTAAGAGATGCGCTCATTGCAGCTTCAGCTGAACATGCTGATGCAACATTAGTTACGTTGAATAAAAAGCATTTTCCAATGATTAAAAATGTTTTAGTACCCTATGCTAAACATATGACTTAATATTCTGCCATCTTTACTTAATTTTGATTTAAACTCTCAAATAATTCACCCCGCATGGGACTATTCTGTATATGCATGGGATTAGTCATGCCAAGCAGATAGGCTGCAAGACCCACATCGTAAAAATATAATTTAGAAGATTTTGTTAAACGTTTTCTGAAGTTTTCAAAATGTATCAACTCACATTATTTGCCCATTCAACCACGCTAAAAACACTTCTACATTCTTATTTTTCAAATGCGCCTCAGGATAAGCCACATAGTATCCCCCGCAACATTCTTTAATACCAAAATCAAATATCCGAATGAGTTGTCCTGACTGAATCGTTTTTTCAAAAAATGCGCCACGTTCGAGCGCAATGCCTTGCCCATACATTAATGCTTGAATCAATAAAATGCCATTTTCAAAAAATAATCCACTGTTAGCATCAACTTCCATTGCATTCGCCGCTTTCGTCCATGTTTTCCAAGTGGGATATTTCATTTTATAATTGTGAACCATGCGCTCATGCAACAAAGTATAATGTTTTAAATCATTCGGCGTTTGAATAGGAAATTCAGGCTTTAAAACCGAAGGGTGACAAATTGGAAAAACTTCATTTTGAAATAAGAGTTCCGAACGGAGTCCTGGATATTGTCCTTTTCCCCAGCGAATCGCAACATCCATATCAGAAGATTTAAAATCAATGAGATCATAACTTGCAGAAATCCGTAAGTCGATATGCGGGTGGTTGTTTCTAAAATCTGGAATGCGCGGAATCAACCAATGTAAAGCAAAAGCGGGTTCTACACTGACAGTAATATACGATTTCGTTTTTTTTGTCACTTTATTTGTTTCATCGACTAATGTTTTGAATAACTCTTGCAAAAAAATAGAATATCGTTGCCCTTCTTCCGTCAATATTAAACGACGATTTCGGCGAACAAATAATTTTATCTCTAAATGCTCTTCTAATTGTTTAATTTGATGACTCACAGCCGCTGGCGTGACATGTAATTCTTCGGCTGCGTCTTTCGCTGAAAGTAATCGAGCTGTCGCTTCAAAAACCCGTAAAGTATTTAAAGGGGGAAGTCGTTGTTTCATAAAGGTTTCCTCGTTTTCGATTAAATTAAACTAAATAATTATTCAAATTTATTTCAATTGTTTCAATTTTTTCAATGGTTTATAAATAATTATCTAAGATTATTATTTAATTTAAATCATTACGAGGACTATTTTATGTCAGATAAATTTATTAAACAAGTTCCCAACGTTGCAGGCGCCGCTGAATCTGCCAATCTCTCAGGGATTTTTATTCAACTTTTACTCGATATCTTGAGCGAAACAGCAAAACAAATCATGTTTCCTTTTGCGGCTTTCACCAGCATTCTTCAAGCCATGCTCACGTATCGACAACTGTATCTTGAAAAAGGAAAAGAGCGAGGAGCAATTTTTAGAGCGGTCGTACAAACTATTTCTGCCATTGCAATCACTGTCGCGGTCGTTGGCGGTTTAGCCTTTGCTGCAGTGTTCGGTCTTGCCGCTCCTATTATTTTTACCGTCGTACTAGGTATCAATACGTTAATTAATTTTGGATCGGCTTGTTTTTACTATGGAAAATATCTCGCAACAAAAGATCCTGAAGACTATACGAAAGCAAAAAACAATGCTATTGCAGCTTTTGCAGGCTTACTTGCAACGGTCGGCGTCGGACTTGTTTTACTCGGTGGAATTAAAGTATGTGCCGTATTTGGTATCGTCGCGGGCGCCGTTGGCATGATGCATTCCATCGTGAATGCTTATAAAACGTATAAAAAATCAAAAATAGAAGAAGTGGAAAATCCGATAAGGGATGAAAAACCGGTGAATAATGAAGAAAATGAACCACTCATAACAAATGATCCAAGCATGACATTGCTTCATAGGACATTTCCACCCACAAAAACACACAATCAACAAAATGAAGTAAGTGATGAAAAATATCAAACAAAGAAAGTTGTATCCATCGTGAGACCCACCGTGACCCTTGAGCATAATAACTTAATACGTTCGAAGAGTTCTCCTAATTTTAGCAGGTAATCTGGATTATTTGTTGGTGTGCTAAACTCGAAAATTGTCATGCCGGCATGCTTTTTTTTAGCTGGTATGACAAAATTATTTAGGTTTTTCTAGACGTCCAGAATTTTATTTTAGGATGTACGCCATCAGGTATGTCTCTGTCACGATCATTTTCATGAGATTTATAAAATTTCGGATCATAAGATATGCTTCCATTTTCTAATTTATTTTGTTCTTTTTCACTAGTCGGCTTATTTAATCCATTTTCATTAGTGTTTGTTTTTGGTTCTTTGACTGATTTATTTTCTTCGACTGATGCTGTTTTATTATCTGTTTCTGGTTTTTGTTCCCAAAAAGGAAATTTAGCCTCTTTGTTACTAAGAAATTTATATGAATAATAACAACATACGAGAAACACTGGTACTGCAAGTCCAACCCCCCAAGTAGAAACACCAAGCAAAATTATTGGTAAGGCACTTCCAGCCATTGCGAAGACAGAGTAAACTGCATGCGCTATTTGACTATTGGCATTTTTCATCATTACGCTTTTTCTTAAAGCTCTAGCCGTTTTGTAATATTCATCAACAGCGTTTTTGTTAGTCTGGAAAGATTTAAAATTCTTTGAATATTTTCTTGTTTGGTCAAGAAATGTTGTAGCAAGCGGTAAATCTTCTTGGCTAATCGTCTCATTTTCAAATGCTAAAACAACAAAATCACAGATATCTTTAGGGATACTCCCTTCATCGGATATATTTTTTAATTTTTCCAAGGCGATATCAAACCGAAGTTTCTGGAAAAAAGTGAAATGTTTTTTAAAAAATTCTTTCGACTGTAATTCTTCCAAAATTGCATCATATTCTTTAAGATCATTTTCAGTATTTTCATTAGTATGAGATAGTTGATTGTAAATGTTATTTATTAATTGAACCAATCTAATAACTTTTTGACGATCCTCATGGCACATGTCTCTCCATTTTAATTTTTCAAATTCTTGCACAATGTTTTTTTGAATTTTCTGATTTTCATTAAGCTTTTCAATTGATATTCTTAATTGATTGCAGACAATAGCGGTTGACATATTGTACGGAGTAGATGAGGAGTCTGTTCCCAAGAGTGTTACATATAAATATACATATGGCTCGTCTCTTGGCAGTTGACAAAAATCTCGAATAGTCTCTTCGCAATAAGTGTCTTTAATACCTGTACCTTGTATAGTAGTTATCCCAACATCTTTTTTAAAATTTACCGCTAGACCTTTTGGAATTAAATAATGATTTTTTTGAAAAAAAAGAAGTAACTCATCTGGAATGCAATAAGAATCTTCTTCTCGATAATAAATGAATTGATCGGTGTCAGGAGATGATTTTTTTTCAAAAGTTCGTATTATTGTACTATCATAAGATAATGAATCCCTGTGGTGGGATTCGTGCATATCTAGATATATTTTGATAAAAGCTTCAAGCAGCTTCTCCGGATCTAATCCTGGAGTTAACTTTTTGTAATATTCAAGATCCTCAGCTATTAAAATTGGCACACATCGATTCATCTAATATAACCCCTCGTTATATTTAAACAAATATTTATATTTTGATTTATAATTATACAGAAAGATGAAGAATAAATATAGGAGTTACCATTGAAATTAATAAGTCTTTGATTTTAATGACAAAAGAAGGGATGCGATCTGTTTTATGTTTATTCCACCACGGCAAATAAACTCTTATTCGACGTACTGTCTCTCGCAGCAGAAGAATCGATAATCTTTTTCCCGACCAATAATTGTAAATATTGATCCAGCGTACACATACCAAATGCACTACCCATTTGAATGGTAGAATACATTTGTGCAATTTTATCTTCTCGAATTAAATTACGAATCGCAATGGTACCAATCATGATTTCAAATGCGGCGATACGTCCCCCACCAATTTTTTTAATCAAGGTTTGGCAGATGACCGCTTGCAACGATTCAGAAAGCATATTGCGGATAATATTTTTTTCGCCTGCGGGGAATACATCGATAATACGGCTAATGGCACGGGGCGCAGAACCCGTATGCAAGGTTGCCATCACTAAGTGTCCTGTTTCTGCTGCTGTTAACGCTAATCGTATTGTTTCTAAATCTCGCATTTCTCCGACGAGTATCACATCCGGATCTTCACGTAGTGCCGAACGTAATGCGTTGGCAAAATCTAAAGTATCGCGTGCCACTTCGCGTTGATTGATGAGACTTTTTTTACTTTCGTGTACAAATTCGACGGGATCTTCAATGGTCACAATATGACATGCTTGATGTATATTAATATAATCAATCATGGCAGCAAGGGTTGTACTCTTACCAGAACCCGTGGGTCCTGTGAGAAGAATTAACCCATTCGGTAAGTCTAGTAATTGTTTAAAAACATCTGGCATCATTAAATCATCTAACGTAGGAACTGTTTGCGGAATCACGCGAAACACGGCTGCAATCCCACGGATTTGATGAAAAGCATTGATCCTGAATCGTCCTTCATCACGCAGTGAATATGCAAAATCAATTTCTAAACTTTTTTCAAATTCATTTTTTTGATGCGGTGTGAATATGGAATATACGAGCGCTTTTGTGGTTTCAGGATCTAGTACCTGAGAATCTTTCACAGGCATCAATTCTCCATCGATACGAATCATAAGCGGCTGTCCAGGTGAAATATGTAAATCCGAAGCATTTTGTTTTAATGTCATTAACATGAGTTCTTCGATATTTAACATAGTCCGTTACCTCTTAGATTCGTACATCATCATTCACAGGAGAAACTGCTAGTTTATTTAAGAAATCTTGCCCACAATTACTGAATACGGCGTCCACACCGTAAGAAAATAATTCTTTCGCTCGAAGCGGGTCATCGATTGTATATGCCAATAATAGACGTTTTGTATGCTTAATTTTTTTAACTTTTTGATGATCGAGAATTTCATGATTCACATTGACCGCAACCGCTTTGATATCGTGACAATACTTTTCCCAATCAGAATCCCATTGATCCATTAAAAATGCGAGTGGCATGCTAGGATTTTCATCATGAATGAGTTTTAAAACGGTATATGAAAAACTGGATATGAATAAAGGTATCTTATACGATTCAATCAAAGTCATCACATGCTTTGATAATAATTCTTCATAACCCGGTAATGATTTAATTTCAATATTCGCAGATAATTTTAACGCCTTCAAAAGTTCTAAGACATCTTTCAGCAAAGGCACTTTTTCTTCATGATAGATAGGATTAAACCAACTGCCTGCGTCTAACGTTTTAATATAACGATACGGGCGAGAAATGACTTTTCCCGTCCCATTGGTTGTGCGATTTAATTCCTCATCATGCAACACAATCACATCCCCAGATTCAGCAAGCATGACATCAAACTCCACCCATGTGAGGCCTAATGCTTTGGCTTTTGTGAAAGCCGCAAGTGTATTTTCAGGGGCAATAGCACTTGCGCCGCGATGTGCGATGATAGGAGGCAATATTTTTAAATGTGATTGTTTCAATTGTGCACCACTTTTGTCACATCGGCATTGGGTGCCGAGGCAAAAATCACGGTTGCTGAAATTTTTAATTTATTACCCACTGCGATATTGACATTTCTTGGCGCACCGCTGACTGTAACCATTGCCATGGCATTTTGCGGTAATGGAGCTATTTCACCTAAAAAATTCACATTGTGTATATAAAATTTTTGATCTGGATAAAGCTTATTTAAATTATCCATTTCAGCTTTCACTTGGTCGTAAATATTATTGCGAAGTGTGGTATTCGCATTACGCAATTCTTCTTCACTCGGCGTAAATTCCACATTGTCTATTGTAAATGTTTCACCCGGGATACTAATCGCTTTAGCACTATCGCGTAAACCGCTTAAATCACCCGAAGGTATTCGCGCTTCTGCTACCATCTGCACACGCTCCAAACCGGATTGATCTAAACTTCGATTGAAAGAAATAATATGCCATTCACCTTTGTTAGAAATTTTATTTAATTTCCCCAGAATTTCGTTTTGCAGTGTTGCCAAACTCGCGTCACTGACAGAAGCGTTGACGCCAATGCTTACCACCACTCCCTTCGTTTGAACCCATTGCTCTGCATTGAACTGCATCGTGACGGTATTTAAAAGAGGCTCAAAAGAATTATCCGCAAAAAGAGGGAAGGAAAGTATGAAACTCAAGAATAGCAATAATAATCGGCGCATGTCCTGCTCCTTATACTTATACTGTATCTGCTCGCCCCATCGGCAGATCCCGTGTAAAAGCATCACGGGACGACGGTGAAACACCTTATACTTATATTTTATTGCAGTTTAACTAGCATATCTACCTGGATTTATGTTAAAGTCGCCATTGCCTAAAAAAGACCCATTTTGTGACTTATGAATACGAAAACTTCATCTTGGGAACTGAATGACATCGATTTACGATTGATTGATCTCGCATTTGTCGAAGATCTTGGTTACCCTTACCAAGACATTACCACAGAACAGTTGTTTTTAAATACAAAAAATTCATCAAAGGCGAAAATTATATCTAAGCATTCAGATGAAATAATTATTTGTGGATTGCCTATTTTAAAGTCAATTATTGAAAAAATAGATAAAGATATAACACTACAGTCGAATTACAGAGATGGAATGACATTAGCACAAGGTCAAACCTTATTAACCTTGCAAGGGTCACCGCACCATTTATTGATGATTGAACGCATCTTATTGAACTTTTTACAACGCTTATGTGCGATTGCAACCTTAACCGGTAAATTCGTTAAAAAAATTGCTTTTTCAAAAGCGAAAATTTTAGATACTCGAAAAACCATTCCAGGATTTCGTCATTTAGAAAAATATGCTGTTTTTTGCGGTGGTGGTGTGAATCATCGATTCGGTTTATATGATGCCATCATGATTAAAGATACGCACAGTGATTTTTTAGGCGGAATGACAAATGCCTTAAATCAATTACCAGATAATATTTTAGAAAAATATCCGGTGATCGTTGAAGTGAGAAATATCGATGAACTAGACATCGCTTTAAAACATAAATATAAAATTACGAGAGTGTTACTCGATAATATGAAACCTGATAGGATAAAAACATGTTTAACACATTTGAGAGGACAACTCCCTACAGAAAGTTCAGGAAATGTTGATTTAGAAAATATTCAAGCGATCGCAGAAACGGGTGTTAATTTTATTTCTGTTGGAAAAATTACACATTCTGCCGGAAATGTCGATTTATCCATGAAATGCGAGTAATCCCATGCAAAAATCCATTTCGCAATGCGGTCAATCTTTCTCCTTCGATGTGTTAGTCATTGGCAGCGGCATTGCAGGATTGTGTTATATTTTAGAATTACTGAAAATGCATCCGAAAACACGCATTGCACTCATTACGAAAGGTAAATTGATACAATCCAATAGTTATTTTGCGCAAGGCGGAATCGCAGCCTCTCTCAATATTAAAAATCATATTGCGGATACCATCAAAGCAGGGGATGGTTTATGCGACAAAGAAAATGTATCAGCCATTTTAAAACAAGGTTACGAAAGCATTCAGTATTTATTAGATCAAGGGGTCCCTTTTGATCGTGATTGCCAAAACAATCTTTCATGCGCAAAGGAAGCAGGACATTCTGAACGACGGATTTATCATGTCGGCGATCAAACAGGAGCCGCGATTATTGATGCGCTTTTACAGCAATTAAAAAAACATTCTCTTGTCACTATTTTTGAAAATCATATCGCCATCAATCTCATGACGCAGACGATGCCACATCAAGTGGGGTGTTTTCCTGAAGTCATAGGTGCTTATGTCTTGGATGAAGCGATAGCTAAAATCCACACGTTTACCGCGAATGCCACCATTCTTGCGACAGGTGGTGCGGGAAAAGTCTTTCGCTACACAACAAATCCTGAGTTTGCAACAGGAGACGGCGTTGCCATGGCATATCGCGCAGGTGCACGCGTAGGCGGATTGGAATTTTATCAATTTCATCCCACCCTTCTCTATCATTCCAAAATCAATAATTTTTTAATCAGTGAAGCGATTCGAGGAGAAGGCGCTTATTTACGATCGGGAGAAACGGGAGAGCGTTTCATGCAACATTATGCACCAGACAAAATGGAACTTGCGACAAGAGATGTGGTTGCACGCGCGATTTTTTCGGAAATTGAAAAAAGCAATTTTGATTTTGTGTATCTCGATGTACGTCACAAAGATAAAACATTTTTGCAAGAGCGTTTTCCTGGCATTTATCGCACATTAAAAAGTATTGATCTTGATTTAAGTCAAGATTTAATTCCTGTCGTACCAGCTGCGCATTACATGGGCGGCGGTATTTTAACGGATATTCATGGAAAAACCGACTTAAAACGATTATACGCGATTGGTGAAACCGCTTTCACGGGACTGCATGGCGCAAATCGTTTAGCGAGTAATTCTTTACTTGAGAGTATTGTGATGGGACGAAATGCAGCGATTCAAAGCACGGAAGATATTGATAATCCGCTTCATCTCATTCAGAAAATTCCGCTTTGGGATTCGACCTGCGTCATCGACTCAAGACGCGCGAGCCAAATCAACGTACATTGGCGTGGATTACGCGGTGAAATGAGTTCTTATGCAGGCATCATTCGTACAGAAAAAGGATTAAACGATCAGCTCAAATTAATTTTAACGCGTCGTGAAATGATTGAAGAATATTATTGGCACTATGCGATCACGCGGGATCTTATTGAGCTTAGAAATATTATTTTAGTCGCCGAATTAATTGTACGTTTTGCATTAAAACGTCGTGAAAGTCGCGGCGGGCATTTTCGTGAAGATTGCATGACAGAGGAGAAAAATACCAAATGAACAAGAACTTATTACTCAAACCCGACATGCAGGTTTGCCAAGACGACTATCCGCTGGATTGGTATCAAAATGAATTTGTTCCTTACGCCGAAGAATATCAAGCCCTACCCGATCGTGACACCTCAACCATTCTTTTCTGGATGGAACCCTACCTTGAAAAAGCGCAGAAATATTTTGGTGATCAATTATTATTATTGGCGCATTATTACATGGGTGGTGAAATAGTCAAAATCATTCAATATTTTGGCGGTACCATAGGGGATTCTTATCAACTTGCATTAGAAGCTTTTCAGCATCCAGAGAAAAAAATCATCGTAGAATCGGCTGTCCATTTCATGGCAGAATCCATCAGTATTTTGTCACACGATGATCAAGAAGTGTATATCACCAATCCTAAATCTGGCTGCACGATGGAAATGTTAGCGAAAGATTTTATGGTGGAACCTGCTTTCCGCCAATTAAATGCGCGATATGGGGTGGATGCGATCATGCCGATTTGTTACATGAATACGGGGGGACGCGTCAAAGCCTTAACCGGCGCACAGGGAGGCGCTGTGTGCACAAGTTCCAATGTCAAAAAAATTTTTCAATGGGCTTTACAAAAAAACAAAAAGATTTTATTTATCCCGGATCGTCACATGGGAGAAAATGTCGCTTCCTGGTTGAACATTCCCTCGAATAAAATTGCTTATTGGCCCGCAGGCCAAGCGGCGTTAAATTTTTCGTTAGAAGACAAATCACAAAAATTCGATGAGGCACAACTTATTTTATTTGCGAGTGAATGTGGGGTACATAGTTATTATACACCCGAAATGGTATCTTATTGGAAATCACAAGGATTTTATGTGTTAGTACATCCCGAATGTCGACATGTCGTTCTCTCTATCGCAGATGGTTATGGTTCAACTGCGTTCATATGGGATTTTGTGATGGAAGATCGTGCAAAAACAAAAAAATATGCGATTGGCACAGAAAATCACATGATTAAAAATTTAAAAGAAGAAGCTTTGAAAAAAAATATTGAAGTCGTCAATGTAAGCGACATTCCCGGAAGCACCTTTAAAAAACGCGGCTGCGGCTGTGCCACGATGTCACGAAATGATCCCCCACATTTAGTGGCGGTTTTAGATCTCCTCCGAAAAGGCAAAGTGCCAGCGTTTAATCTTGTGAAACCCGGCGACATGGTCCATGAATTTATGGGAACACGAGAACGATTAGATGAAAAAGGACAAGCGTGGATTAAACAAAATGCAAGCGCAGCATTGGAACAAATGATTCGAATCACTGAAGGCAAACGATGACAAACGTATTGAAACCGCCTTATCCTAAAAATATCCATGAACGATTACTTTTTGGAAATCTTTATGGTGCAAGTATCGGGCTTACTTTAAGCGCCATTGCCAAAGAATCCAATCGTCCTTTATTGATCATTACCCAAGATTCTCTCACGGCTTTTACGTTACAAGAAGAATTACGTTTCTTTCTTTCAGAAATTCCTTCCCCCCGCTTTGCTAAGGGGGAAGGAATTTTAACTTTCCCCGATTGGGAAACCCTTCCCTATGATCAATTTTCTCCGCACCAAGATATTGTTTCTGACCGCATCAAAGCATTGCATGAGATGCGGGATGTAAAACAAGGCATCATTCTGACATCGATTAGCACACTCATGCATCGGTTGATTCCGCGCGAATTTATTGAAGGCAATGTTTTTCTACTCAAGATTGGCGATAAAATTCACATGGATTCCACCAGACGCCAGTTAGAAAAAGCCGGTTACAGAGCAACCCATGAAGTACGTGAACACGGTGAGTTTGCCGTGAGAGGCTCTATTCTCGATCTTTTTCCCGCAGGAAGTGATACACCTTTTCGTATCGATTTACTGGATGATGAAATTGACACCCTTCGTACATTTTCACCTGAAACGCAGCGATCGCTTGAAAAAATCGACCACATTGCCTTATTACCTGCGAAAGAATTTCCATTAACCGAAAACAGCATTGAACATTTTCGAGAAAAATTTCGGAGCAACTTTGCAGGAAATCCATTAAATTCGCCCATTTATCAAGATATGAGTGAAGGTATCGCTTTTCCTGGTGTCGAATATTATTTACCGCTTTTTTTCGATAAAATGGCGACCTTATTTGATTATCTTCCCGAAAACATTTTAATTGCACAAATTGAAAATACACATGAAAAAGCCGAAGATTTTTGGAAGGAAATATTGACGCGCTATGAACAACGTGCACATGATATGACACATCCCGTTTTGAAACCGGAACAATTGTTTATTCCCGTGAACGAAGTATTTCATCACTTGAAAAATTTTTCCAACATTCAATGCCAAAATAGAGCGCTTTCTGAACACAAAAATCACTTTAATTTTAAAACGCGGCCACCCGAAACACTCAATGTCGATTATAAAGCAGCGAATCCGTTGAATGCACTGCAAAATTTCTTATCGACATTTAAAGGACGTGTATTATTTTCGGCAGAAACGAACGGTCGGCGTGAAGTGTTATTATCTTTATTTCAAAGAATTAATTTACATCCCACATCTTACCCTTCATGGCATGCTTTTTTAGAGGATGATGCATCTTACGGTATCACGGTTGCGTCACTTGATCATGGACTACAGCTTGAAGAACCTTCCATTGCCCTCATTGCGGAAACCGAACTTTTCGGCAAACGCATCCTGCAAAGACGTCGCCGCAAGGATATACGCGAAGATATCGATGCGGTTATCAAAGATTTAACCGAATTACAAATCGGCGCACCCATTGTGCATATCGATCATGGTGTCGGACGCTATTTAGGATTACAAACTTTAAAAGTCGGCGATCAAATTGCGGAATTTTTACAACTTGAATACGCCGATGGCGATAAATTATATGTACCCGTCACATCGCTGCATTTAATCGGCAGATATTCAGGGCAAGATCCCGAACATGCGCCGCTTCATAAATTAGGGACATCGCATTGGGCTCGCGCAAAAAGAAAAGCGTGCCTCGATGTGACAGATGTCGCGGCTGAATTATTAGATCTTTACGCAAAACGTGAAGCACAGAAAGGATTTGCTTTTAAAAATCTCAATGATCAATATGCCGTGTTTGCAGCAAGTTTTCCTTTTGAAGAAACGCCGGATCAATTACAAGCGATTGATGCGATTTTAAAAGATATGTCCGATGACAAACCCATGGATCGTCTCATCTGTGGTGATGTCGGTTTTGGAAAAACGGAAGTCGCCATGCGTGCGGCTTTTATTGCTGTTCAAAATGGAAAACAAGTCGCGGTCCTCGTACCTACTACATTGTTAGCCGAACAACATTGTCGAACCTTTCAAGATCGTTTTGCCGATTGGCCCGTCAACATTGACATGATTTCTCGATTTAAAACTTCTAAAGAACAAACAAATATTATCGAAAAATTAGAACAAGGAAAAATTGATATCATCATTGGCACGCACAAATTATTACAACAGCATATTTTATTTAAATCATTAGGTTTACTCGTCATTGATGAAGAACATCGATTTGGTGTTAAACAAAAAGAAAAAATCAAAGAATTGCGATTTAACGTAGATATTTTAACATTGACCGCAACGCCAATCCCTCGCACATTAAATATGGCATTTGCAGGCATTCGTGATTTATCGTTAATTGCAACACCCCCAAGACAACGATTATCGATTAAAACCTTTGTGCATGAACATCAATCCTCCCTCATTCAAGAAGCGATACAGCGTGAAATCATGCGCGGCGGACAAGTGTATTATCTTTATAATGAAGTAGCAGGTATTGAAAAAGCCGCACGAGAAATAGCAGCATTAGTTCCTGAGGCACGTGTCGGTATTGCACATGGACAAATGCATGAACGTGAATTAGAACATGTGATGGCAGATTTTTATCATCGACGTTTTAATGTGCTCGTCTGCACGACGATTATCGAAAGTGGTATCGATATTCCCTCTGCAAATACTATTATTATGCATCGCGCCGATAAATTAGGGTTAGCACAATTACATCAATTACGCGGACGTGTGGGACGATCACATCATCAAGCGTATGCTTATTTATTGATTCCTTCACGCAAATTATTAACATCCGATGCAGAAAAACGACTGGACGCCATATCTACTTACGAAGATTTAGGGATTGGTTTTACCCTTGCAACCCACGATTTAGAAATTCGTGGGGCAGGAGAATTATTAGGAAAACATCAAAGCGGTAATATGCAAGAAATTGGTTTTACCATGTATATGGATTTATTGGCTCGCGCTGTTCTAAGCTTAAAATCTGGTAAGAAAATCGAGTTGGAAATCAAAAAAGGCCCTGAGATTGATTTACAAATTCCTGCGTTGATTCCAGAAAAATATTTAGGCGATGTCCATTTACGATTACAATTTTATAAACGCATCGCAAGTACCAAAACCGCTCGAGATTTAGATGATATTCAAGTGGAAATGATAGATCGCTTTGGTTTATTGCCAGATGTTTTAAAAAATCTTTTTGCATTGCAAATTTTAAAACAAGAAATGGATACACTGGGTATCACCAAAATTGAGGCAAATCATAAGAGCGGTAAAATGGAATTTAATGAAAAGCCCTCTATCGATCCTATGAAAATTATTCAACTCATCCAAAAAGAATCGTCGCTATATCGTCTGGATGGCCCGACGAAGTTGCGATTTATATTGCCGGAACATGAGGTAAAAGCACGCGTGGTGTTGGTGGAAAAAATATTAGAAAAACTGAAGTAATATGCCTGTGCGAGGTATACAAAGGCTTATTAACGCGATTCCGGTTAAGTAACTCCTCGCCTTTGTCATGCCAGCATGTTTTTATGCCACCTAGAAGCATGCTGGCATGACAGGACGAGGCGCTTAACCGGAATCGCGTTATAAGGCTTTGTGTGTGATTGAAAGTTATTATTTGTTACCTGGTTTTACAATATATTCTCCTATAATTCCCACAACATCTTTTGGTATATCGGAGGTTGAGTAATTTTTGAAAAAACCGTAGCTAAAAGCGAATTCCATTTCTTTTTTTACTGCTATTCTGTTATTCAACAAATCAGCAGTCTCTTTATAGCCACGTTTTCCAGCAAGATCCATCACCTGATGTAAGTCATTTTCATTAGCTCCATAATCCATTAACAAACTTACAATTTCTTTTACATCACCTTCATCTTTTTTTTTCTTCTTTTTGGTAAGGCTAGTTACCCTTCTTGAAAGCCTTTGGAAGAAGCCCTTTTCTTGAGAACATGTAAATGCCGCAACAATTTCGGAGGCATTCAAGATAGCCTGAGAAAGGGCTATATTTTTTCCCTTACCCTCAAGTTTAATACCTACATCTTTAATCAGAGTCCCTTTCTCAAGTTCGTTTTCAATGTTAACATCGGCTCCCTTTTCTAATAGTGCTCGTACAATTTTGACATTTCTGTGATAACAAGCCATCATGAGTGGAGTATCACCCTCCTTATTTGTTCCATTAATGCTCTCTTTGATGGTATGTGAATCTGTCTTTTCCAATAAGTCTTGTACGTCTTTCACATCGTTAACAGAAATGGCGCTAAAAAGACGATCAGTGAATGTTTTTTGACTACTACTTTGCATAACTAAGATCCTCATTAAGTGGGAATAAAAATTATACACTAAAAAAGATAAAAAAATAAACATTTAATTTTAAATGACTCATAGTTTGTACATTTGGGCAGCACCCGCGCACAGGCGGGGCTGCGAAAGGAGGGGATTTTACAGCATCACGGAATGAAACTTAAGGAAGCCTTCTCTTATATTCCGCTTCATAGGGCATGTTATTGGGGTCAAAAGAATTTTCCTTTTCTTCTTTAACCCCTAAGTGAAGTAACTTTTCTTCCACATTTTTTATTTGCATAATAAGGGGTTGAATATCCTCTATAATATACCTTGCCTCTTCGAACTTAGTATTGTCCTTAACATTCTCACATAATAATCGAAGAGATGACACCAAACAATAACCCCCCCCAAATGCACCAGCACAACCTGCGGCTACGTGTCCCGTGGTCGTAAGACTTGCCTGAAAAAGACAAGTTATAAGACTGCCACATGCAGCAGATTCTGCTCCCAAAAAGGTGCTTACAAAACAGTTCTTTAAGTTTTCCGACAAGCAATGTTCAACATATGGATTGATGAAACAATTTAAATATCCGAATAAATCATTTCGTTCGTCCTGATCCATTTCATTGAGTGATTGATGTAGATGGATATCTCTTGGAAGTACATGTTTGATATGAGAAAGTCTTACTGACATTGTTTCAAGTAATTTTGATTTTTCACTGCATAATTCCTTAATCTTTTTAGTATGAGATTCTTGTAATTTCTTGGCTTCACCTAATTGAATTTCACTAAATTCTGCCTGTTTTTTAAAATCTTGAGAAACACATTGTAATTTTGCTATGCTTTTTGCATCGAGAAATAACGTGATGGAATTTAGCATATCCTTTATTTCAAAAACTTTTTTTGATACTTCTTTTTTTCTCTTAAAAAACACAAGGACTCCTCTTTTACAAATAATTTTTATGTAGCGCGCATTTTACAGTCTTTTCTCTTAAAAAACACTCCGAAGGAAGAAAATACTGTGGTATAATTTCTGCCATGTACACAAAACCGACTCGCGCATTCACTTTATTACTCATACTCGGTTTCATCTGGGGGACCGGTTATTCTATCGCAAGATTCGCAACTACACACGGCGTCCCACCACTAGGCTACAGCTTTTGGCAAGCCTTAGGACCTGCTCTTTTTCTTTGTTTTTTAACAAAATCACCTCTATTTTCTTATAAAATCAGTATTGCCAAACTGAAGTATTATCTCATTTTAGGTTTAACCGGGATCGTTATTCCGAACACCAATATGTACTTTGCAGCCGCCCATTTGCCCGCAGGGATTCTCGCCGTCATCGTGAATACCGTACCTATATTTGCTTATATTTTAGCAATCATTGCACGAATCGAAACCTTTAATCCAACACGATTTTTAGGGATACTCACAGCCATCCTGGGATTAATGTTCATCCTTTTCCCCAGTGCAAGTCTTCCTTCAGAAAAAATGGTGCCTTGGGTGTTAAGTGCGCTCATTACACCGCTTTCTTTTGCATTTTTTGCCGTTTTCATTTCTCGATTCGGCCCTAAAGAAGAGGATTCGCAAACATTAGCGAGAGGTATGCTCATTTCTGCCAGTGTATTACTCGCACCCTTAGTATTATTCACACAAAATTTTTACATGTTTCATTTTCCCTTACAAATCCAAGATGGCATCATTTTGCTTGAAATCATTCTCTCAAGCATCGGATATATTCTATTTTTTCAATTAATTAAAACCGCGGGACCTGTATATTACAGTTTGGTGGATACCATCGTCGCACTCACGGGATTATTTTGGGGTTATGTGATTTTTCATGAAAAACTCAACGTCTGGACGACACCAGCTGTCATTTTAATTTTATTCGCATTGATTTTAGTGACAAAAGAGCAACGCCACTTACTGACTGCGAGGGAAACCACATGTTAAAACGTTTTTTACCTCAACAAGAAGGTTTTTTTAAACTTTTTCAAAAAAATGCGGATTTATTGGTGGATTCAACCACGCAATTTCACACCATGCTGCATAATTTGAATGATACGCAGCCCTATGTGGATCGTATCGCAACGAATGAAGAAGAAGGCGATAAAATTGCAAATCAAACCTTTGCACTTTTACATAAAACATTTATCACCCCTTTTGATCGTCATGATATCCATCAATTAACGAGTGGTATAGATGATATTTTGGATCTCGTGAATCGTTCCGCACAGCGGTTTCCTTTTTATGAATTAACGATAGTCCCCAGTGAATTAATTAAACTTGCTGAAATCAGTATGCAATGCAGTCTTCATCTCAACAAAGCCATTTATCATTTGCATACATTAAAAAAAGCCGATGAAATTTTACAATTTTGTCAAAACATTGATGATTCTGAATCTAATGCCCATCAAATTGTTTTAATAGGCGAAAAAAAATTATTTTTAGAAGAAACTGATTTCAAACATTTCATTAAATTAAAAGAAATTTACACACAAACGAAATCCGTTATTAACCGCTGCCAAGACGTAGGGAATATGATCAAAGGCATTATTCTTGAGTACACTTAATATGGATATGTTATTACTGTTAGTCATTTTTGCTGTTTTTCTAGCCCTCGCCTTTGATTTTCTGAACGGGTTTCATGATGCTGCCAATTCTATTGCAACCATTGTTTCAACCCGTGTATTAAAACCGCATTGGGCTGTTTTATGGGCAGCTTGTTTTAATTTTTTGGCGTATTTCTTTTTCCATCTCAAAGTCGCGAATACCATCGGCACAGGATTAGTGGATCCACATATTATTGATATCCACTTCATTTTGGCGGCACTGATAGGCGCCATCGTTTGGAATATTTTTACATGGTATTTTGGATTACCTTCGAGCTCTTCACATGCATTAATTGGTGGTTTATTAGGGGCCGCGATTATTAAAGCAGGATTTGCGCCATTACAATGGGCAGGCATTATTAAAGTCTTGGTCGCGATCGTCTTATCGCCTCTGTTAGGTATGTGCCTTGGATTAGTTCTTATGTTTTTAACTTCATACGTTTTTTTTAATATGACCCCAAAAAGAAATGATTTTTGGTTTCGTAAACTACAACTTGTTTCATCTGCGTTAATCAGTTTAGGACATGGTGGAAATGACGCGCAAAAAACCATGGGTATTATTGCCGTACTTTTATTTTCATCAGGATTATTAGGTAATACTTTTTATGTGCCCTTCTGGGTGGTGGTTTCTTGCTATTTCGTCATTGCACTCGGTACTCTTTTTGGCGGCTGGCGTATTGTCAGAACGATGGGAATGAAAATCACGAAATTAAAGCCTATCAGTGGGTTTTGTGCAGAAACCGCTAGCGCCATCACAATTTTTATCGCAAGCGCTTTCGGTATCCCTGTTTCAACCACCCATACCATCACAGGTGCGGTCATTGGCGTCGGCGCATTACATGGCCATAGAGCCGTTCGATGGGGGGTTGCTGAACGGATCGTATGGGCTTGGATTTTAACGATTCCTGCGGCGGGATTGGTGTCTGCTGCAACCTGGTGGGTGTTAACCTTTTTGCTCGCCTGAGCTATATATTTACTGTCACTTTCTGAAGAACCGTAAACTATCAGTGGGAGAGGGTTGGGTGAGGGCGTAAGTGATTCATGTATCTTCATCCCATGCTTTCAACTTCGCCAATTTCTCCGCAATTTTCGCCTCCAACCCTCTCGGTGTCGGAAAATAATATTGTCGATTTTTTATTTCATCCGGAAAATAATTTTCACCCGCCGCATACGCATTCGGTTCATCGTGTGCATAACGATATGCTTTTCCATAATCTAATGCTTTCATCAATTTTGTTGGCGCATTGCGAAGATGTAAGGGTACCTCACAAGAACCAAAGTTTTTTGCATCTTGCATCGCTGCATTAAATGCGAGGTATACTGCATTACTTTTTGCTGCAACGGCTAAATACACAATTGCTCCTGCAATCGCCAACTCTCCTTCAGGACTGCCTAAACGCTCATACACTTCACACGCATTCACTGCCAATTGCAATGCACGTGGATCTGCAATGCCGATATCTTCGACGGCCATCCGAATCGTACGTCTTGCTATATACAAAGGATCGCAACCACCATCGATCATACGGCAAAACCAATAAAGTGCCGCATCGGGTGAGGAACCTCGCACGGATTTATGTAATGCTGAAATTTGATCGTAAAAGGCTTCCCCATTTTTATCAAATCGTCTTAAACTTACTTGCAGCACTTCTGTCAATAAACTTTCTGTCACACGTCCATCTTGATCGACAAAATCACTGATAATTTCTAATAAATTTAAGACTTGTCGCGCATCGCCATCGGAGGCTTTCACTAAAATGTACTGTAATTCTAACGGAAAATTTAAATTTATATTTTCCCGAAACATCGCCTGTTGAATCACTTGCAATAATTCTTCCTCTGTTAAACGCTTCAACACATACACACGTGTGCGAGAAAGTAATGCATTATTTAATTCAAATGAGGGATTTTCTGTCGTTGCACCAATGAAAATAAAGGTACCGTCCTCTACAAATGGCAAAAATGCATCTTGTTGTGATTTATTAAAACGATGCACTTCATCGACAAATAAAATGGTGCGCATATCTCTTTTTTTCGCCGCATCGACAATCATACGGATGTCTTTAACCCCTGAAAAAATCGCAGATATTTTTTCGAAATGGGCATGCATATGCGAACTCATCAGTTTTGCAAGGGTTGTTTTCCCCGTACCGGGCGGTCCCCATAAAATCATAGAATGTAAAATACGTTGTTCGATTGCTTTACGTAAAGGTTTGCCGGGTCCCAATAAATGAGACTGACCGACAAAATCCTTTAATGATTGAGGACGAACTTTTGCAGCTAATGGTTCAAGCACTTCTTTTTTAATGATGGTTTCTTGTTTCATCAATCACATCAACATGACGCGGAATTTTAAAAGCAAATAACGCGCTAGAAAGCGTCGGATTTAATTGAATATTATAAAATTCAATGGAAGTGGTATGTCCTAATTGATCTTGTAAAACCATTTCACGAATTTGATTATTGTTAAAGCCTAAACGAATCATGGCAAATACGCTGTTTTTACTTTTGGGTATTAGCGAAAACCAATCGAGTGAGGATTTATTTTCCTCTTTTGTCACCGCATAATCGTTTTCGAGTGCCAAATTGGTATTACTTAAAAGCATCGCGGGACTTTGGCCGACTTCTTTTGTTAATGCCCGAATCGTCACTTGCTCTAAATCAGGATCATAAATCCATACTTTTGCGCCATTGGTTACAATAATTTGTGCGACTGGTTTTTTGACTTCCCAGCGAAATTTCCCGGGTCGCTGTAAAGACATGACACCAGAAGACTGTTGCAGTTGTTTTGCTTTTTTATCCATGATCGACTGCTTAAAGGAGGCTTGCATGGTTTGAATGTTTTTTAATAATTGAGAAAGTGCATCGGCGTCAGTGGTGTTAGCGAAAGTGGTTGTTTGGAGGAAAAAAATCAAAAAA
>JABDEF010000001.1:569-87133 GCA_013287235.1 Gammaproteobacteria bacterium | reverse complement strand
CGATGAAGTGCACGCCGGATACTTACAGTAAATTAGAGTAATTTATTGATTTTATTTAGTTTTTTTTCGGGGTAGCCAGACAGCTATTTTATTGAAAAACTTTTAAAATACTGTATATTTCATTTAGCTTAAAAAAATCGCAATTAGGAGTAAAAAAAATGAAAATGATCAAAAAATTAGTTGTTTTAGCATCATTATTATCCATCAGTACAATCACGAATGCAGGAGTCGCGTATATGATTGTTCAATGTAATATGAATCCTGCAGCTACGGTTTCAGCAAGTTATTCGGATCCAAATACAGGATTACCCATGACAGCACCCTCTTGCGGTGAAGCACTGACTAAGGTACCGGTAGACTTTTATATTGCACAATCCAGTGCAGCAGGGACAACTAGTGCGGCATTTGTGACTTATCTGTTTGGAAAGCAAACAGTACCTCTTACAAAAACTTCAAAATAGCGGTATTGCAAAAATGTGGGTGGATTACGACGCTGAAAAGCGCGTCTAATCCACCCTACAAAAATCACTCATCCCAATTCAATGTTCCACCTGTTTGATATTCCGTGACTCTTGTTTCAAAGAAATTCTTTTCTTTCTTCAAATCCATGATTTCACTCATCCAAGGAAATGGATTGGTGGCACCCGGATATTGCTGCGGTAAACCAATTTGTGCTAAACGACGGTTCGCAATAAATTGCAAATATTCTTTAAACATATCCGAATTCATGCCTAAAACACCGCGTGGCATGGTATCTACCGCATAGGCATATTCCAAATCGACACCGCTTATAATCATTTGAATGGCTTCTTGTTTAAATTCTTCTGTCCATAAATGTGGATTTTCGATTTTAATTTGGTTAATTACATCAATACCAAAATTCATGTGCATGGATTCATCACGTAAAATATATTGAAATTGTTCTGCAGTGCCTGTCATTTTATTGCGGCGTCCCATAGATAATATTTGCGTAAATCCCACATAAAAGAAAATGCCTTCAAATACCACATAAAAAGCAATCAAATCACGTAACAAGCGCTGATCATTTTCAGGTGTCCCTGTATGGAAGTTAGGGTCTCCTAAACTGCGCGTGTAGGGAATTGACCAAGCGGCTTTGCGTGCAACAGAGGGCACTTCACGATACATATTAAAAACTTCCGCTTCATCCATGCCTAAACTTTCAATCACATGTTGATAGGCATGGGTATGTAACGCTTCTTCAAATGCTTGACGTAATAGATATTGCCGACATTCTGGATTGGTAATGTGACGATAAACGGCTAACACAAGATTATTGGCAACGAGTGAATCCGCTGTTGAGAAAAATCCAAGATTGCGCATGATAATCAAGCGTTCATCATCTGTTAAGCCATTCGGATCTTTCCATAAAGCAATATCTGCTGACATATTGATTTCATTGGGCATCCAATGATTGGCGCAGGCATCTAAATATTTTTGCCAAGCCCATTTATATTTGAAAGGGACTAATTGATTGAGATCTGCGCGGCAATTAATGATGCGCTTAATATCCACGTGAATGCGTGCACCATTCATTTCAAATTCTAAACCGATTGGGTTGAGTGACATATAATTCCTCCTATAATTTCAGACTCTGTCATGCCAGCATGCTGGCATGACAGGATATACGCATATTACTGACAAGCTTCGCAAGTGGGATCCGTGATTAAACACGCTTTGGGCGCAGAGTCGACTTGCACGGCATTTAATGCGTTATCATTGACGGTTGATTTTTCTGCATTCGTTGCACCTAAAGTTCTTAAATAATAGGTGGTTTTAAGGCCGCGTATCCAAGCATGTCGATATAATTGATCGAGTTTTTTGCCTGATGGTGCTGCCATATAAAGATTCAAAGATTGCGCTTGATCAATCCATTTTTGACGACGAGAGCCTGCTTCCACTAACCATGTAGGATCTATTTCGAATGCGGTTCGATAACGTTGTTTGATATTATCGGGTATTCGGTTAATTTTTAAAACACTGCCATTATAATATTTTAAATCATTCACCATCACATCATCCCACAATCCTGCATTTTTCAGATCCGCGACCAGATAAGGATTGATGATCGTAAATTCACCCGATAAATTCGATTTCACAAATAAATTTTGATAGGTGGGTTCAATCGATTGTGAAACACCGCAAATGTTGGCAATCGTTGCGGTCGGTGCAATCGCAAGCACATTCGAATTTCGCATACCAACGGTTGTGACACGCATACGTAATGCATCCCAATCCAACGTCTTTGACCGGTCTTGTTCGAGGTGATTTTCTCTGTTTTGTTGCAATATATCGATAGAATCAATCGGTAAAATACCTTTGCTCCAAAGCGAACCATCAAAAGTGGAATATTTTCCTCTCTCTTCCGCAAGATTTGTGGATGCTTCAATGGCATAGTAACTAATTAATTCCATCGAGCGATCTGCAAATTGAACGGCTTCATCCGATGCATAGGCAATCCCTAATTTGTAAAGCACATCTTGGAATGCCATCATACCCATACCAATTGGCCGATGTTTGATATTGGAATTTTTAGCTTCCGGTACTGAATAATAATTCACATCCACCACATTATCGAGCATACGAATGGCCGTGTGAATGGTGTGACGTAATTTTTGTGTATCCAAGCCTTGATCTTTGATATGTGCAATTAAATTAATACTACCCAGATTACAAACGGCAATTTCATCTTGCGATGTATTTAATGTAATTTCTGTGCAGAGATTTGAGCTATGTACGACACCGACATGTTGTTGTGGCGAACGTAAATTACAGACATCTTTGAATGTGATCCAAGGATGCCCCGTTTCAAATAACATGCTTAAGATTTTTCGCCAAAGATTAAGCGCAGGGATTGTTTTGAAATTACGAATTTTTCCTTCTTTGGCTTTTGCTTCATATGCCATATATTTTTCATTGAATGCTTTGCCATACAAATGATGTAATTCGGGTACTTCATCGGGTGAAAAGAGTGTCCACTCTTGCTCATTCATTACACGTTCCATAAATAAATCCGGAATCCAATTCGCGGTATTCATATCATGTGTACGACGTCTTTCATCCCCGGTATTTTTACGTAATTCTAAAAATTCTTCGATATCTTTGTGCCATGTTTCGAGGTAACCGCAAACGGCACCTTTCCGTTTACCGCCTTGATTGACGGCCACAGCCGTTGAATTTGCGACATGCATAAAAGGCACAACGCCTTGTGATTTTCCGTTGGTTCCTTTAATGTGTGCCCCTAATGCGCGGACATTTGTCCAGTCATTGCCAATGCCACCCGCATATTTTTGCAGTAAGGCATTATCCTTAATTGCAGCAAAAATACCATCTAAATCATCCGGAACGGTTGTTAAATAACAACTCGATAATTGTGGACGCAAAGTGCCCGAATTAAAAAGGGTGGGGGTTGAACTCATGAAATCAAACGATGACAATAAATGATAAAACTGAATGGCATATTTGTCGCGTTCACTTTCTTTTTCATTTAATGCAAGACCCATGGCAACGCGCATGAAAAATGCTTGTGGTAATTCGAATCGCGTGCCATGGCTATGAATAAAATAGCGATCATACAATGTTTGTAATCCTAAATAATTGAATTGTAAATCGCGTTCTGGTTTTATTGCCTCTGACAGTAGGGCAAGATTAAATTTTTTCAAGCGCGGATCTAATAATTCACATTCCACACCGCGATCAATGTAACTGGGAAGATACACATGATAGAGTGCGCTCATTTCTTCGAATGTCGCTTTATCTTTGATGCGTAAAAAATTTAATGCTTCACTTCGTAAATCGTCCAATAATAAACGTGCGGCGACAAAACTATAATTGGGTTCTTTTTCAATTAAAACACGTGCTGACATAATGAGCGCTTTACTGACTTGATCTATCGGTATTTTGTCAAAAAGACTGCGTTTCGTTTCATCAATAATATTATTTGCTGAAACATCGGTTAAACGATGGCATGCACTATTTACCGTATGGGTGAGACGTTCGATATCTAATGGAACAATTTTGCCATCGGCTAGGGTGACTTGCAGTTCTTCTTTAGCTGTCTGGGTTGCTTCAACGTGTTGCTCGCGGATTTTACGTCGTTCTTCACGATAAAGCACGTACGCACGTGCGACTTTATGCTCTCCCGCACGCATGAGCGTCAATTCGACCTGATCTTGAATATCTTCAATATGGATGGTGCCTCCACCCGGCATTCGGCGCATAAAAGCATCGGTGATTTTTGTGACATGCTTCGTCACTGTTTCATTCATGCGCGATGATCCTGCAGCAGAATCGCCTTCTACGGCTAAAAAAGCCTTAGTCATGGCGATGGTGATTTTATTTGCATCGAATGGGGTTAACGTCCCATTACGGCGTATGACCTTGAGAAAGCCAGGAGCCGTGATTGCTACTTCAAAGTGCGAAGGTTTTACGATGGTATGTTGTTCGGTTGTCATGTGAGCTCCTCCAGAGCGCGTGTATAATTATTAAGAAGGAGTTAAGTACTTATACGATAAGCGTTTTTTGGAAAAAACACAATATATAGACATTTTCCTTCGATTAAACACAACATACTGTATATTTTAGAGAAGCGCAATAGAACAAGATGTGGATATCTTGTGGGAATCTGGAAATATAATTTGTTGGGGTGTCTTGATTTTTATTTTTATATAATGTACATTTTAAATGTACAGAGGAGAGTTTTTATGCAAGAAGTCAATGTGACTGAATTCCGAAATCATTTACCCAAATATTTAGAATGTGTACATAAGGGTTCTGAGATTCTCATTACTTCACATGGAAATGTCATTGCTCGGGTTTTACCCCCTCTTAACGCGAAGCATGAGGCTCAACAAAAATTAAAAAAATTACGCAAAAAATCAAAAGTCGGAGATGTTGTTTCGCCCATTAAAGACAAATGGACTGTAGAAGAATGATTGTTCTTGATACCTGTGCAATTATTTTTGATGCATTAACCCCTAATAAACTAACCAACAAAGCAAAAAAAGCCATTCTTCATGCCGAAAAGAACAATATACTTTTTTGTTGTGATATTAGCTTATGGGAAATAGGCATGCTAATCCAAAAAAACCGCCTCGATCCAGGCACAGATACAAAAAATTTCCTATCGCTCATTTTACAATCTAAGGGAATGAAAGTTCTTGATATCACGACTGACATTGCCACAATTGCAACAACTCGAGTATTTAATCATTTTGATCCAGCTGATCGTCTTATCGCTGCAACTGCAATTCACTATGAAGCAAATCTTATTACTTGTGATCAGCATTTAAAAGATGTATCCAAATTATCAATTATTTGGTAAAAGAAATACTCGCATTTTTTTCTTGAAACCCAAAAATTAAAAATGCAATCGTCGACGAAGACGCGCGAAGCATCCTTCTCGTTCAGTAGTTTCAGGTTTAAAAAATGTCGATCGAATACGCCTGCTAGCGTAATAGTAATTTTCTCGATTTTGAATCGGATTTTCTTCTGTAATGGATTTTTGAAAAGTTTGAAGTTCTTTGATGAAGGGTGTCGGTTCTGGCATGATAAATTTACTGGCACAAGAATCAAAATTAAGATTAAAATTTGCAGCTGCTGCTGTTAAACCTAATGCTAATCCGAAAGAAGATTCTTTTTTAGGAAGCGGGAATACGGGTGGATGATCTTTGTTATCTGCAACACTCAGGTAATAATTAAATAAAGTGAATGCGGCCCCTAAATTTAATGCAAACCACAAAGCCGTTTTTTTAGGAGAAATGCAGTAGCTTCGATACAATGTTTCGGAGATATCTCTTGCCATGAGATGATAAGTAATCACATGTGAAGAGGCGAAAAAAATCCCCAGGCATAATCGAAATATATCCCAAGGGATCGCACCTTTCCCATCTACTGCTGGAAAAATCCCTGCTAATTTTTCACCGAACACTTCTGCTGTAATCCATGTACACATAATCATATAACTTGTTTGTAAAATATTTTTCAGCAAACGAATATCCGGATCTTGTTTTTCGATGTCTGATCGATATTGAAGTAAATGCGCAATGGTTTCTTCTAAATCTGCGCGATCTTGTATGGATAAACCCCGTTCTTTGAATAGGGTGATCAGGTTATCTGAGATGAGAATCGTATCTTCTTGATCGCTTGTTTCGCCCAAAATATCTCGATGAAGGTTTTTGAAGTGGTAACTCACATTTTTAAGTTCTTTAATAAATTTTAAAAGAAAAACATCTTCCTTCGAATAAAAATATGAAATTTCTTCCATCTGTTGTTTCGTTCTGACATAACGTGTGGCCATGGTCATGACGAGTGTCACCGCGGATGAGATAAAAGCCAGCGGATATTGAACACGTTTATCGGGAATGGAACGGTAAGTATCCCATGCGAAAATAGCGCTACAAAGTGCAGCGCCGCCGGAAAGTAGAAGTGTAAGGCTAAGGCCTGCTTTTTTTTCTGAGGTGATAGGGTGTTTAAATGTCTGAACCAGCGAAAGCAAATCATTTTTCATCTTTGGTAAATAATCTAAGGCTTGTGCATAATTGACAGAAAATGAACAGCTTCCTAATAAACTGCTGATGCTTAAATTTAGTGCAGAAATAGCCGCGGTGCCTTCCCAAAAGATTTCGCCTATTGATTTTGATTCTGAGTGCTCTATTAAACTCATGAGCGCCACCCCTGCTGTAAAACTGTTCATTGCATGCGTGAATGCTGAAATAAAGGTAAAAGAGTGGTAAAAAGCGGTTTTTGCAGGTTTACTGATAGTGCAAACGGGGGGATTTTCAGGTTCTTTTTCTAAGATAGGGGCGTCTTCTGGTATGAAGGGAACTTGGATTGCGATGTCATCTTGAGGTCTTGATATGGCCATATTATTTCCTTATTTTAGAATCGTTCCAAACAGCGTAAAATATAAAGATAAAGTCTTAAGTGATCCTTAAAGTATAGTACTAAAAATAATTTTATTGTGCTTGACACGTATCTATTCACCCCCTTTGCAAAAGGGGGTCGACGAGCGTAGCGAGGCGGGGGGATTTTACAGCTTAAAAAATCCCCCCGCCATGCAAAAAGCGCATGGCGACCCCCTTTTTCAAAGGGGGTTAATAGTTATGGTTTTTTATATGAGGATAAAAAAATGGGAAACCATCAAAACAACATACAAGAAATTAAACATCGACGAGGAATTTATCTTCTGCCAAATTTATTTACGACAGCGGCATTATTTGCAGGTTTTTATTCTGTCGTTGCTGCAATGAAAGGGTATTTTGATACGGCTGCTATTGCCATTTTTGTTGCCATGATTTTGGATGCATTGGATGGCCGCGTCGCACGCATGACAAATACCCAAACGGCATTTGGTGCCCAATACGATAGCTTATCCGATATGGTTGCTTTTGGGGTTTCACCCGCTTTAATTATTTATAGCTGGTCTTTGTCCAATCTGGGGAAACTCGGATGGTTAGCGGCTTTTTTATATGCAGCAGGGACCGCATTGCGCTTGGCGCGATTTAATACACAAGCACAGGATATCGATAAACGGTATTTTCAAGGATTACCGTCGCCCGCCGGTGCAGGTGTTATTGCAGGTACCGTTTGGCTAGGCGCGACTTATGAAGTACAAGGTATTTTAATTGCCATCCCCGTCTCTATTCTCACCGTGACCATAGCGGCACTCATGGTGAGTACCATTCGTTATTACAGTTTTAAAAAAATTGATCTCAAAGGCAAAGTGCCCTTTGTGGTTTTAATTATTCCGGTTTTAATTCTTGTGGGTATTGCCATCGATCCGCCGCAAGCTTTATTTGCCATCTTTATTATTTATGCTTTTTCAGGACCTGTGATGACTTTGTGGCAATTGCGGCAGATAAGACGTCGTTATAAATGACAGGTCCGAGTTTCTGTCATTTCTGCGAAAGCGGGAATGACAAATGTCTTAAGGTTTCCAATTTAGTGGGTCACCTTGCGGTAATGAGACAGGTTCGGCATCACGTGTTTCCGGCGCACTAAAAAATAAAAATTGTTGGACGACGCTTGTAGTTGCTTTATCTAAATGACCCTCGACTAACTTGCTTACCTCTAATGGTGTAGGGGACTGTTGATTTTCAAGTTCTACGAGTTTTGTTTGATAAATTTGTATGGAAAAATCATCTATTACGCTTTGTGGATCAATAATGGCGCCGTGAAAAACCAATAAGGCTAATATTTTCGGATTTTTTGCTTGATTCGCAAGCTTTTGAATGTATTCTTGCTCGACTAAAAATTTGCGCGAAAGCAAGTATTCAATCGCATATTCATTATTGGCAGAGATGAAATGTTTTATGATGCCAAATTCAATGGAAGGATGTGCGGATGGTAAGACATTTTTGTGGTTCACCAAAATATCAAGCCAAGCGTCTATTTTTTCCTGCCAATTTATAGAAAATCCAATTGTTGGATATGGTTTGCCTAAAATAACACAAATCATATCTAATTGAGAAGGTTCAATTTTTGCAGATGGAGATGAAAGTAATAGCTTCATTAATTGTGCATCTTCTCTTTCTAAGGCTATATCTATGGCTGTTTCGTTATTTTCATTTTTAATATGAGCAAAGGCGCCATTGTCCAAGAGTCTTTTGACGGCAGGATAGTTTCCAGTTCTTGCTGCGGGAATCAGCAAGGTATCGCCTGTTTTTTTTTCTTGTTTGTCCCAAATAAAGGGTGTGCGTGGAGGGAAATCTTTCTTACTAAATGTTTTAACATAAAAATCGTAATATTCTTTATTATCTGGTAAAGCTTTTTCCAATACAGCGAAGTTATCGTTAATAGTAGTATTAGAATTTTCGATTGATTCAAATAAACTCAGCCATAAGTTTTTGTAATTCAGGCCTTCAAATCGAATTTGCATATTAGTATCTCACTTATATGAATAATGGATAAAAATTAATATGATAACAAATGATATATTAAAAATCTACCCATTTTTACATTCAGAGATCCAAAATTGAGCAGCACCAGCAACGGCGGCGGGCATTACAATAAAATTCAAAAAAGGAATCATGGTGAGTATCAATGTGCCTATCCCAAAACCCATAGAGTGTACGCGTTTTTGGTAAAGCACCATGCGCATTTTGGTGAAAGAAATACGATGGTTATCCGCTGGGTAATCGACGTATTGTAATGTCATCAACCAGGCATTAAATATAAACCAAAAAATGGGTGCAATGATTTGGATGACAGGAATAAAAAATAGAAGCAATAAAACAATCGCGCGAGGGATGTAATAGCCTAAAATAATACATTGGCGGGCAATGCTTCGAGGAATGTCTTTGATAAAATCGTTCTTGCTCTTTTCAGGTAATAGTTTTCCTGTGAGATAGTGTTCTACTTTTTCTGCTAATAAACTATTGAAGGGTGCTGCGATGATGTTGGCGAATATCACGAAGGTGTAAAGGATTACCAGAAAAAATCCCGCTAAAAATAAAAGCCATAAAAGTATTTCAAGCCATTGTAGCCATGAGGGTAAGAATCCTAAAATCCAGACGGAGAGTTGATGGTAAAAATGACGTACGAAGAAAAATAATCCGGTGAATAAAGCAATATTAATCAAAAGTGGAATCACGACATAGCGTTTTATTCCAGGGCGGGTGATGAGGTAAAAACCGTTGAGAAGGTAGTGCATGGTCGAGGCTCGCTGGTTGTTTTCGTAATCGGGCATTATATCGTACAGTCTTGAGAAGTGTCACCCCGCAGGGGTGACAGTTAAATCATCCCCGACTTTCCCAATCGCCATTTCACCGCTGCAATGGTAAACGGCACAATTTTATTTTTAATCCCATGCTCGCGTAAGGCTCTGACGGCTTCATTTAACGTTGCGAAAGAACCGGTGTAATCATCGAATAATAATATCGTACCATTCGGAATTTTCCTATTTTCAGAAACACGCATGTGTTGATGCACATTATGTTTTCGCTGATCATTATTCAAAAGTTCACCCTGACGTGTATCAGGCACTTTTTCCCATTGCAATAAATCTAGAAAAAAAGGAATTCTTAAAAATGTCGCGAAATATTCGATAATTTTTTGACGTGCCGCCCAAGTGCGTGAAGGAAGTGAGACAATCGTACCGATCGAATGATGTTTATCCATTTCATGTAAACAGGTTTTAATCAACTGTAATAATGGATTCGGAAAACATTCTTTTAGATCGGCATGCGCCGCACGGGCTCGCATAAAATGAATAAAATCTTCTGAACGCTGTTTCCCATCGAGGATGGCAACACCGGTAGAAACATTTTTGATTTTTTTACTTAAAATAATGGGAATGGTTCGACGTTCTAACCATGACGAAATGGCCATGAGAAGATCTTTATTTTTGGCAACGCTAAAAACAGTTTCTACACAGCGGTTACATTGTCCGCAGGGTAAAGCATGCGTATCGCCCAAGGATTCACGCAAGATCGCCATTAAACATTGTTTAGATTGCTCGGCATAATGTTGTATGGCTTCCAATTCCATGATTTTGACTTTTTGTTGGGTTTGATAACGCGAAAGATTCGGAAAACCTTTTTTAGAAGATTGGGTGTAAACTTGCGAATTTTTCACAAGTTGTTTAAGTATAAATCCTTGTTCCACTAATTCCGCCATGACGACCAACAGCTTCGTGGGATGCATACCCGTTTCACGTTTTAAAAAAGATAAATTGGACGTTTCTTCGCGTCCGACGGTATAAAGTACGGTTTGAAAATCCTCAACGGTGGGGATTGCCGATTCAATGAAATAGTGCTGCACTTTGCTATCCGATCGATCGTACAATAAAATTCCTTCAGCAGGGTATCCATCTCGTCCCGCACGGCCCACTTCTTGATAATAAGCCGTAATCGATCCTGGAAAATCAAAATGAATGATATAACGCAAATTCGGTTTATCAATACCCATCCCTAATGCATTGGTCGCTGCAATCACGGGATAATGATCTTGAATAAAATCATTTTGGATCGAAAGTTTAAGATGCGTATCGATGCCAGCATGGTAAGCCGCGGTTTTAAACCCTTGACTTAATAAATATTCTGCAACGAGTTCTGTATTTTCACGTGTGGCACAATAAATTAAACCACTGCCCGATAAATGAGAAAGTAAATCTGTGAGGGTCGCGAGTTTTTCCTCAAGTCCTCGCAAATGTATCACAGAAAGACGAATATTTTTTCGTTCCATGCTTTCTCGATGTACAATTAGCGGTGCTGTATCAATGTTGAATTGCTGTTTAATATCCTGTTCTGTTTTTTTGTTGGCAGTTGCTGTCAATGCTAAAAGTTTTATATCAGGATTTTTTTGAATGAGTGCGTGTACGAGTTGAATAATTTGTCGGTAGCTGGGGCGAAAATCATGACCCCAAGTAGAAATACAGTGTGCCTCATCGACCACTAATAATTGAATCGATAATCCTAAAATAAAATTCACACGTTCAATCAAATCCAGTTGTTCTGGTGCAATGAATAAAATACGAATGTCACCATTTCTTGCGGCTTGAAATGCATTCATATTTTCTTCCATGGATTGATCGGTATTGATGCTCGCGGCAGGAATTTGAAATCGCTCTTTGAGTTGCTTCAACTGATCGCGCATCAGAGCAAGCAAGGGAGAAATCACAAGTGTCATTCCTTCTTGCAGGACACTTGGAATTTGATACAGCAAAGATTTACCATGCCCGGTCGGTTGAATACAAAGCAGCCGCTTTTTTGTCATGAGCGTGATGAGTGCTTCCAGTTGACCTGGACGAAATTCTTTTAATTTAAACTGACGGACTAATGTATCCATGAGTTGTTCAGCAAGATTTTTTTGCATAGGGGGCCTTATTTTTATTTTTGAAAACAAGAAGTGTGCAAGTTTTAGCAGGATAATGACTTTTAACATAGAAAAATGTTAAAATCAATATTAGTCTGTCATGCCAGCTTAAAGCATGCTGGCATGACATGAGCTCTTTTCAATAACGGACAACCTCATGGCCAATGCAATCACAAAAACGTTACAAAGAAACAGTTTTTGGCTGGCGTTGTTGATACATTTATTGATATTTTTTCTCGTATTCTCGGTTTTTTTACCCAAAAATCCACCAGAGGAAAGTCGTGCGTTAACGATTCCTTCCTATATTTATCATGAAGAGCAAAGTCATTCGGTACAATATCAAGAAAAACAAAAAAATGTCACTAAAAAACAAGTTCCCATATCACCCAACGGTATTCAAAAACCCGCAACCGAAAATACGGTGCATGAATTAACGCAGCCTTTTTCTCGAAGTGCTTCAGAAAGTACAGAGCCCGTTCATTTGGTCGGTGAAAAAGGTGTTCCAAAACCTTTGATTATTCTTTTAGGAAAAGCGTTAACCGCACATTTACTCTATCCAAAAATTGCGACCGATTTTAATTTGCATGGGGTTGCTGTGATTGGGTTTATGCTACATCCGGACGGTCAGGTGACGGATGTGCGTCTAGTGGAATCCAGTCACGCGGAAGTCTTAGATCAAGAGGCCATACTTGCGGCAAAAGATATGTCTCCTGTGAAAAATGTCAATGCATATCTCAAAGAGCCAAAATATATTGTTTTTGGTATTATATTTGGTTCACGATAATATTTTGTTGCTACCACAAAATTGAAAAGAGCTCATGTCATGCCAGCGAAGGCTGGCATGACAGTTTTTTTTTAATAATCAAGGAAGTATTATGCTATTTCGTAACAAATACTCATGGAGTATAGATATTCTTATTCTTGTTAGTCTTTTAGGCGGATTATTTTTTTTCATGCTAGGTGTTCGCCCATTATCTGTTCCGGATGAGGCAAATTATGCCGAAATCACGCGTGAAATGTTCATTAATCACGATTATATTACACCCTATCTCAATGGAATTAAATTTTTTGACAAACCGATTTTATTATATTGGTTTGGTGTCGGGTGTTTTAAATTTTTTGGTATACATCTCTGGTCTTTGCGTAGTGTCAATGCGCTCATGGGATTATGTGGTTGTTTGGCGACCTATGTCACTGCAAGAAAATGTTATGATCGAACCACAGGATTTTTTGCCGCATTTATTTTAGGCACAAGTGTATTATATTTTGTGCTTTTACATCTTTATACCATGGATTTAATGGTAACCGTTTTTATTGCAGTAACACTATTTGCATTTATATTAGGGATGAAAAGTGAAAAACATCGCTTGCAATATTTTATGTGTGCTGCAATCAGCTCAGGTCTTGCGGTTTTAACGAAAGGTTTAATTGGTATTCTGCTGCCAGGCATCGTCATCATGGTTTGGTCTTTGGTATATCATCAATGGAAATGGTTTAATGGGTTAACATTGATAGTCTGTTCTAGTCTCTTTTTAATGATTGTGATGCCATGGCATTTATTGGCGGCTTTTGAAAATCCTTCTTTCCTATATTTTTATTTCATAGAGCATCATTTGATTCGTTTTGAGAGTGGCGCAGTCGGACATATAAAGCCTTTTTGGTATTATATTCCTGTGATGTGTTGGGGTTTTTATCCTTGGATTGTATTTCTTCCGGAAGTGATGTATTTGATCTTACGTAATCGTTCAGCATTTAAAATAGAATTCTATTTTGTTTTTTCAGCATTATTAATATTTATTTTCTTTACCCTATCGAAAGCAAAATTAGTACCTTATATTTTAGTTGTTTTTCCACCGCTTGCGATATTGATTGCGCACTATTTACGAGAAAAAATAAAAAATAAAGATTTTAATGGTATTCAAAAAGGATATGGACTGCTTTTACTATCCGCAATAGTGTGTTCACCCGTTTTTTTATTTTTTACCCGATATTTTCAAGTGGCAAATCCAGCGCTTACCAATATTTATTTATGGACAGTCATAGTTGTTATTATTATAGGATCAACGTTAAACTATATTTTTTCGAAAAATAATCTTCAATGCGCCATTCTTTCAACCTGCATGATGGCTGCTATCATAGATGTATTATTGATAGCGGCGATTCCTTCAATGGATAGCAGAACGACTTTTCCTCTTGCCAATGTTTTAAAGCAGATAGCGCATCCTGATGATGAAATTATATCACTGGGTCATTATTATTATGATCTCCCTTTTTATTTGGAAAAACGTATAGATGTGGTGAATGCTAATCATTTGTTTACTTATGGATTAAGCCATCAAATGCAACATGATTGGATCATCAATGATGACATATTTAAAACGAAATGGTTGAGTCATCGAAGAGTTTTTGCATTGATGGATTTAAAGGATTATGAAAATATGCCTTTGAAATATAAAGCATTGGCTTTTTATCCTTTGGCGCAGACGAAAAAGTATATTTTGGTGAGTAATGTCCCTTGAAAGAGCGCATGTCATGCCAGCCTTTGCTGGCATGACAAGATGAGGATGCGTCTACTTCACTGGTTCCGCTAATTCCACCGCAAAAGCCACCCCTAACAATGCAAAATTTGTCATATGATTTAAGGATAATTTCTCCATGGTATCCGAAGAGGTATGGATATATGGATTATAGGTATAAAAAGATGCTTCAAAAGGTAGTGCTGCTTTGAAGCCATTCATTGTCCAAGTGGCGTGATCACTGCATGCATAGCCGCATCGATCATGACCAATGGGTGCACCGATATACGTTGTAATCAATGTTGCAAGAAATCCCGTTAAATCACTATCGGTGTTATCATCATAAAGCCAAATGGTGGGATCATTTTCATGTCTGTAACCCGTCATGTCAAAATGTATCACTTCAGAAACAGGGATATTTTTTTGAATAAAGTTATCCACCACATATTGTGATCCAACCAAACCTTCTTCTTCGGCAGCATACCAAATAAAATAAATCGGTTTTTTGAAATGATAACCACTCGCAAGTAACGTACGTGCAACTTCTAACACAACAGTTGTGCCAGAACCATCATCATCTGCGCCTGGTTTGTGATTGAACGTACTGCCGTGGAGCGTATCCATATGCGCGCCGACTACAATACCGGGTTCATCAGCATTACCGAATTTTGCAACAACAGAAGGTTGTTGATAAAAGGAACCTGTTGGAATGAGAAAGGCGCTGACATCGTCTGTATGACCGTATGTTTTAGCCATTGTTTCAACGATGCTTTTCAAATCATTAGCGGCTTTTACACCGGTATCAGAATTCGCATAACGATCGAGAAAACCAGAGAAATAGGTTAATTGATTCCATATTTCAAGAGGATTGATTGCTAACGATAATTCCTTCACTTCATGGGGATAGCGAATGGTGTAAGTTGTTTTTAGATGTGGCGTTGTTTTATTTTCATATTGATTTAAGAATGTATTGGGATCCATTTTCTCTTTTGAACGATTCCATGCGTCAGTCACATCCATAAATCCACCGCAACGGGTGTGTTGCAAATGCTTTTTCTCAATCAATAATGGAATGTCACTTTCATCGATAGAAAAAAAATGTAATTCCGAATGAGAAGCAAGATTTTTGTAATGAATCGCGGTATTTTGCGTGAGACAATGGGGTGCTACGATCCTATGCTCTTTTCCAGCAAACGCAAGCGTACTGAATAAAAACAGGGGTAATGTAGCAAGTTTGATGCTTTTCCTAAACATAAAAACTCCATAAAGTAAAAAAAACAGGCGTCGTCCCGTGATGCTTTTACACGGGGCGACAGAATGAATATACCTCGCACGAGCATATTTTGCGGTTTTTAACATCCCATACGCAGTCCATCTTGATTCGTTCAAAACACTTGCATATGAATAACATAGCGCCGTGTTTCGAGCGAATCAATATGAACTACGTCTGGGCGCTAAAAACCGCAAAATATGCCCGCGCGAGGTATAGATACAAAAATAGCATTATATGTGCAAATAACACAGAGTACTAGATGATCTTTTATTTTATTTCTGTAACAAATATATTCAAAATAAAAATTATAAACCATTTTTTTAAAATGATGCCTTATAATGAAGATATGGCGAGCTAAGGTATATCATAAGAAGGATTTTTCTTATGAAAAAAATGGCATTAGAAAGTATCGAAGGAAAAGAGCAATTTTTCGAACTTCCTCGTATCATGAAAGCATTAAACCGTAAAAAAATGTTAATCAAAAATCAAACTTGTTTTTCAAAATTAGAAGACCACGAAGCGGAAGTGCTGGCCACATTGCTCATTGAGAAAAAAATTAAAAAAGGTGAAACCATTGTGACGGAAGGTGATTCGGTAGACAGTTTTTATTTGATTACAAGTGGTACGGCAGATGTCCGAGTACGACAACCGAATAATGTGGTGATATCTGTTGCCGAATTGTGTGCAGCCAATTTTGATGCCATTGGTTTAAATGAAACAGGATTTTATTCTTTATCGGGATTACGTACCGCAACTGTCGTTGCTTTGACAGATATGACGTTATTTTATCTTGCTTTGCCTATTTTTCACGGATTTGCTTTATTTTACCCGCATGTCTGTGAAGTCATGCGTGAGCAAGCGGAAAAATTTTTGAAAGTAAATACTTTCCATTCGAAATAGTCGATCAACCTATTGTTTATACCTCGCGCGGGCATATTTTGCGATTTTTAGCACCCAGACGTAGTTCAGATTGATTTGTTCGAAGATGGACTGCGTGTGGGATGTTAAAAACCGCAAAATATGTCCGCGCGAGGTATAATATAAATTTAATTTGTATCTGTTCAGCGGTTGCCACTGAACTAATCGTGCCCGTGAGCGTGCCCGTGCTCGCGTGCGTCTTTTCTAGGGTGTGTCGTCAATTAAATGGCTTAAATTTCCCATTTCTCTCGTCCTGCGGCTTGACCGCAGGATCCAGTCGCAGCGATAGCAGTTACAAGCTCCCCTGGATCCCGCGAACAAGTCGCGGGACGACGTTTTAGTGTAGATATGCATCATATGTATTGAGTCTGCTTAATAAATAATTGACGACACGCCCTAGAAAAAACGCACGCGGGCACGGGCACGCTCACGGGCACGATTAGTTCAGTGGCAACCGCTGAACAGATACCTTTAATTTTAAAAATGGTCAGGATTTCAGGTCTTAACCCTCGTATGAATTTTAAAAAAGCGCGCGCAGTTCAGGGCCTAAATTGATGGGTGACTTTATTCATCCCCTGTGTATAATGGCCGGCTATGATTAAAAAAACAATTCTATTAGCTGGGCTCATCGGTAGTGCCTTAGAGTGGTATGATTTTTTATTGTACGCTTATTTTGCTTCTATTTTAGCACCTTTATTTTTTCCCGCGCAGGATCATACGGTTTCATTAATCTTGACCTATGCGGTGTTTGCGCTCGGTTTTTTTGTCCGACCCCTGGGTGCGATATTTTTGGGACATATCGGTGATTTATACGGTCGAAAATTTGCTTTAATTGTCTCTATCTCTTTAATGACATTGGCTATGCTGTTTATTGGTGTTCTTCCCACGTATCAAACTATTGGTATTTGGGCACCGATTTTATTAATGATGATTCGTTTTATTCAAGGATTTGCAGTCGCTGGAGAAATCGGTACGGCAGCGTCATTTTTAGTTGAACATGCTTCAGATAAACACAGAGGTTTAGCTGGCAGTTCTGTCATTGCAACCGCTTATGTAGGACTATTATTAGGCGCAATTGTGGCAGAATGCGCAGTTTCCTTTATTCCTTCCAGCATACTCTCGAACTGGGCATGGAGATTACCATTTTTATTAGCCGTTCCTTGGGGGATCATAGGACTCATCTTGCGTTTACGCATTATAGAAAATACGCACTTGCCTCTGCCGAAAAAGAGAGATCACATACCGTTAAAATTAGTTTTTTTAAAATATCCTACATTATTAATCTTAGGCATCGGTATTATGACTTCAACGGCGCTGAATGAATATTTTTTGATAGCATATTTTACGACTTATTTGACACAAATCGGTTTTTCTCTAAAGGAAGCCATGTTGATCAACGTGTTAAGTCTTATCTGTTTTGTGGGTTTTATTCCATTTTTTGGCTTGTTATCCGATCGATTCGGAAGAAAAAAAATATTTTTAACGGGTGCAATGGGCATTATTATTTCAGTGTTACCTATTTTTTGGCTGTTATCACAGCATATATTTATTTATGCTTTAATAGGAGAAATATTGTTTGCTTTTCTTCTTGCCATGGTCGCCATTGTTTTTCCCATTTTAGTGGAGATATTTCCGACGGATATTCGCAACTCCGGTGTTTCGATTGCGTATAGCATCACTTTTGCAATTTTTGGAGGCACTGCGCCATTGGTTGCAATGACGCTAGTCCATTGGACGAATTTTCCTAGTGCACCTGCTTTCTATTCGATGGCAGGCGTTTTTCTTGCGATTGTTGCTTCTACCTTCATAAAAGAGACTTATCATCAGCCGCTTAAAAGGCGGATTGGGGACGAGTTGGGGTCAGGCCTGACCCCAACTCATCCCTAAATCGATACCGTTAATTTATTGTCATACTTAAAATCAAGCGGTTTCTTTTCCTCTTTCATCCCTTTAAAAAACATGTAACCTGCGCTGGCTGTTGTGATCGCAGCGAGAACTAATAATATACCAGGTGAGGGGTTTTTCATTGTCCAGTTTAAAGGATCATTGGTTTTAGATGTCACAAGTACATATCCCGCGTGAGGTAATTCGTCTTCTATCCACAATGTATAATGTTTATTAATATAGTCAAAAACAGGAGAATGGGACGTTTTATTTTCTGGAAATAATTCTGCAATTCGTATCAAATAATTATTGATTGCGCTGACATAGATGGTGATTAACTCCCTCGGGAGGATTTTACAATCTTTCAAGCCAAGCATCTTGATAAATTCACGATTATTATGCCCTTCTTCATCCAATGCATTGGACATCGCTGAATTGATGATTTTTTTTTGTAATACATAGATTTCATTTTTTTCTTTTTCACTCAGATATTTTTTGGAATTTAATTTTATACTGATGCTTTGCAAAGTTTTGAGATACTGTTGTAAATCATCTGAAGGGATGATTTCATGAATTTTTTCGAAAATACTTAACCAAAGTCGAGTCCAATTGCCATAGTGTTTGTTCACATAGTAAAAAATCATATTGTATACATGTGCATTGCTTTTAATGAGATGATTAGAATGTTTTTCAAAACTATGCGCAATATATTGATTAATAATACCCACATAAGAACACAAAATTTCATTTGGTGCTATTTTAAAATTTTTTAATCCAAGAAGAGTCAAAAATTCAAATTTAACATCCGCTTTTTGGTCTAATAATTCTGCCGCACCTTTTTCTATGATGCGCATTTGCCATTCGAACATACGATTTTTATCATCCTCTTCGGTGAAGATAAATTTGTTATCTTTTTCAACGATAGATTCAGAATCGATGTCTGTTAAAAGGTTTTTGCATTCTTCTATAAATATTTTGAGGTCATCGGGTGAGATAATGTCGGGGAATTTATCAAATATGCGCGTCGCCATGCCTTGCTGTAGTGCTTTTCTGGCATTATTTTTACAATTTTTTTCTAACGTGACATCCTTAAACTCGTTTTTTAAAAGTTCTATTAGGGATCGTGATTGGCACATAATAACTTCCTTGTTAACAACTTATGAAAATAGATCTTGTATTTTATCAAATGTATAAAAAAAATCCCATCATTTTAAGATAAATTTTTAAGACTATTAAATAGGCATTATATTTTTATATGAACAATTAGTGACAAAAAAAGTCATTGATTTGAATAAAAAATTATCCTTTTGCGTTATAATTAACATGTATAAGAAGAAAAAGGAGTACTTGCCATGTGTAGGATTTATATCATTTTTGCTTCATTCATATACTGCTTCATCTCAATCATGTTATCTTCTTGTTCAACGATGGGTCAAGAAGAACCATCAGGATATCATCACCATGAACCCATCGTATCGGCAGACTATCAAGCACGCATGCCAGAGCATATTACAACAAGTGAAAAAACAGTGTTGGTAGACCCCAATCTACACGCATGGGGTGCTTATGGTTCAGATGGAAATTTAGTACGCGGAGGAATCGCGACATCAGGTGCAAGCTATTGTCCAGATATCCATAGAGCTTGTAAGACATCGTCGGGAACATTTCGTATTTATTCATTAGGTGAGCCAAGTTGTAAATCAAAAATCTTTCCTGTCGGAAGAGGCGGTGCACCGATGCCAAACTGCATGTATTTTCATGGTGGAGAAGCGCTACATGGTTCATATGAACTCGCAGATGCAAATATCAGCCATGGGTGCGTCAGAATGGATGTGTCAGATTCTGACTGGTTAAGGAATGACTTTGCAAACATCGGTACAAAAGTCATTGTGCGTCCATATTAATATACTTTGATCCCGGAAAACGGTTTTTGTTTATCCGGGATATTTTAAAAAATGACGAAAATAATTCACAAAGGCAATCCCTGTATACGTCACGGGGATATATTTGAAGCCACGTTTGATGAAAAAAAGCGTGACCTTCGCCGCAAAGCGGGCGCTCATTAAACCGGGCCCCATCGGAGACATAAAAGCCGAATGTACCAGATGTCGATATTGAATTTCACGATCATGAAAATATTGATGCGCATGTTTTGCAAAGCATCGCTTAGAATCTGAATATATTTTTAATTTTTGAATACCAAATGAAGGGTGTGCTTCAATTTCAGATCCTACACCCCAAATTTCAAGGGGAGTGAGTTCGCGTTTTCGGAGAGACTTAAATAATTCAATGATTCGAACAAAGGATTCGCAATTTGCTTGCATCGCATTTTCATATTTTGATCCGTGACAGAGAAATAAAATATCCGTATTCATCAGGGATGTTTTGAGTTGATCGTAATTCTCGTATGTGTAATCTTTTCCGAATTGAAAGGTGGTGACTTGGGCGCCTTCTTTTTCTAGTAAGATTTTCATATGTCGTCCAAGTGCCCCACGCGCACCCGTCATGCTGATGCGTTTTCCTTTGAGTTGAGTGCCTGTACCAAGGAGATAATCTAATATTTTAATAATAGAGCTGTAGTAGCGATGTGGATAAATATGGTGGAGTGCATGATAGTCTCTGTTAACGAAAATACCACCGCGCGGGGCATTCAACTGTGTTAATGATCGATGGTGGAGATCTAATCCACGTTGATAGCAAACACCCAAAAAAATCCCTGTTTCAAAAAGTAACGCACCTAATACTGCCAATGGATGAAAAAAGAGAAGGCAAAGTAAGATACTACAGATATGCACGGAATATTCGATTAACACATGGGTGAAGAAGTTTTTTTTAATTAAGGATATATTAATTTTCAAGGAAGGACGAAAAAAACGATGATGAATCATATGCATATTTGCGAGCATTTTGAGACATCTGATTTGCGATTTTGCGAAGGCATGGAGGGCAAAATGAACGAAATCAAAGATCACCGTGCCTATCAAATAGGCACCAAATCCTTGCAAAATGATTTTGAAGGCCAATTCCATCCTATTATATTAAATTGACGAAGGGGGTATCGTCAAGTATATAATGAGTTGTGAAATAATGGATGGTTTAAAATATGTTTTCAAAAACCTCAGAAGAAATCGATGAAGAAAGAATAGAAGATGTTGTGTTGACCGAATTTCCTTATAGCTTATCACCTTATACCGCTTATCAATTGAATATGATTATTGCGGGGTGGTTAAAGGAAAAAAAAGAAGAAATTAAAATACTCGATACATTCTACATAGAAAAATCACATTATTGCGCGGGTTATATTATTACCCATTCGGCAATTCAAGATAAAATTGCGCTTTTCAATGTAGCAAATCAACCTGCTGTTTTTTGTCAGCATAATTCACAATATCCAACGCTCGATGAAGCATTGAATGCATATCTACAAAAAAAAGCGGAATGTGCTAAATTAATTATTCCTGTTGCACAGTTAAAACGAAATCATTTTCGATTACTCGTGATTGAACCCGAAAAAAAGAAAGCAGTTTTTTATGATTCTAAATCCATGTGGATAGGCATGGTAGCTGAAATGTGGGCTTCTTCCTCTCTTGATGAATATCAATATATATCGAAAACTTGCGCGAAATATTTTTCACTGACCTGGGTGAGAGCAGAATATCAAGGGCATCAAGCGTGGAATAATCACCGTGATTGTGGACCTTATACAGTGCAATATGCTTTCAATGAAATATTAAATTCTTCTTTTACGAATGATGTGGATCAATTACGCGGAAAGCATGAGGAGCTTTTTGAAAAGCAATTACTAAGCGAAGAAAAGGATCATTCAAAAAAAGAAACGCGAAGTCCAAGTAACTCTTACAGAGGTATATTTTATATCGATGATACCATGCAGTCTCCCGTCATGGTTGATCCTGAGGATGAAGAGGATTTTGAGATGGTGCCTGATAAGAAAACCTTAGAAAGGTAATATAGATACAATGGTATTAGACGAGATCCCCATGGAAATTACGAGAAAGAAGATTAAAAATCTTCATCTTCGTGTTTATCCACCGAATGGCATTGTACGAATTTCTGCGCCATTGCATATGACGTTAGATACGATTCAGGCATTTGTCATTTCAAAAATCCAATGGATCAAGCATCAACAAAAAAAATTGATCGTAGAAAATCGTGAACCCCTTCGCTTATTTGAAGAGGGTGAGACCCATCCTATTTGGGGTGAGCCGTATTCTCTGAAAATCATTCATCAATCTCGCGCGTCAGAAGTGCAAGTGAAAAATAATCATATCTATTTATTTCTTCGCGGAAAGTCGAGCTTTGAAAAAAAACAATCCCTCATGGATGACTGGTATCGGGAAGAGGTAAGAAAGGTCATTCAACCTCTATTAGAAAAATGGCAAATATTCATTGGCGTCAAAGTTCAATCCGTTTTTATTCAAAAAATGAAAACGCGATGGGGGAGCTGTAACACTCGGAAAGCAAATATACGTTTTAATTCAGAGTTAGCAAAGAAACCGAAATCCTGTTTAGAATATGTGGTGGTGCATGAACTTGTGCACCTCCTCGAACCTAGCCATAATCATCGTTTCAAGGCCTTGATGGATCAGTTTATGCCGGATTGGCGTTTTCAGCGTAAGTTGCTTCGGGAATCTCTAACAAGGGGTTTTTTATGAAGTTTTTTCCTAATTCAATCATCTAAAGATTTAGATCTGTTTATTTTTTATACTACAATATAGAAAATCTTAAATAGTCAAAATAGTCACTATATAGTTGATATTTTTTATTCAACAAATATACTAACGCTTTATTATTAGCCAATATAGGTCCGCACAATGCAACGTCTAAAACTTAATAAAAAAGAAATGCAACCCAAAAAATACGAAGAGACCGAAAGTCTATTACAAGGACAAATTTATCAGCTTATCCGTAAAAATTGGAAATTTACTTTAGAGGGACAACATTTCGATGAAAGAGCGGGCTATTGCGCTATTGGTGAAGAAAAAGATTATACATTTAGTGATTGTAATATTGGAATTCAGGAATTAGTCAATCATATGATTGCCACCTCGAAATCAAAATCATTAAACATCTTAGAGATTGGCGCAGCTCTTGGAAATACCCTGGTTTCATTAAAAGAAAAACATGGTAAAAATATCAATGTTTGGGGTATTACTGCTACGGACTTTAGAGCAAATAATGGGTTAGAACCAAAAGATTTTTTGATAGTAGGAGATGCGCATAAGCTTTTAACTTTTTCAGAGCTTAAAAATGTGCAATTCGATTTAATATATTCTCGAATGACTTTTCTTCATTTAGCGGACCCAATGCAAGTTTTAATTGATGCATGTAAAAAGTTAAATGACAAAGGTATATTCATTATTGATGAAGTTTGTTTATTGGGCATAGAAAAAAATGCTGTTTTGGATCAGTGGATTCAATCTTTAGCGCAACAAGGCTATGAGGTTGCAATAGAATATGCTTGTAAAACAGTTAAACTACATTCAACTTTACAAGAAACCCGGATACCAATGACATTATTTATACGTAAATCGGGTGCGACACAAGATTTAAGTCTCCCGATTGTTCCTAGCCATATTGCACGCGACTCCGATTTTGCAGATAAATTACGTCTCTATTATAAAATGAAAGAAGAGAAAGAAGTTAAAAACTCAGCATCAAAATTAATAGCCGAAGATAACTTGCAATTGGCACGAGACATTCAAGAAATAGAGATACATTTACAATCATTAAAAAAATTATTTACAGACCCAACTCAAAGCAAAGTTTCAATCAATCAAATATTGGAAGTGGTGCGTAAAATATCTGAAGATCAATTAACATTGATCGAAAATGTTTTTCTCGCACAACTTTCCCGGGGTGAAACTGAAAAATATCTTAAAAATTTGCAATATATTTTTTCCACTAATGATGCACAGAAAAAAATCATTGGGGTTTTTTCTGCAGTATTTGCAAATAAAAAGAATTTGAATTTCGATCATTGGCTGTATTATTTGATACGGATTGCAAAATTGGAATTAGTAAAACGTCAAGAATCAAAAAACTTTGTTACTGCAATCACTAAAATGGAAATTCCCATCCCAGAACAAAAAGTATTATCCGATATTGTAACATTTGACCATCCGCCCCTCAATTTGTCATTAGCATCGTTTAGTGAAGCATTGGGTTATATAATAAACGAAAAATCGAATGAAGAAGAGGAAAAGAAAACAATAGTTCCTAAAAGTGATGATGAAAAAGAAGTAAATAGAATGCCAATTTGGGATACAGTCAGTGAAGTCAAAGAAGAAACTAAAGGTTCTGATATAAAGAAATCTTCAGGCGTTCTTTCCTGGCAAAAAAATTATGAAAAAATGTTTGCCAAAGCTTTAATACAGGAACAAGAAATGCAATTAACCTCCGGTCCATTACCTTTAGAACCGGCAACAGAGGAATTACAAGTTCTTATCAAAAATCTTCTAGATTCAAAAATAGAGGTCGTATTTTTTCATACCGATGATGATCATCTGTGGGCGACATTCGAAGACAAAATGATTGATATCACAAAATGTTTTCAAGATGGCGCCAACCTAAATCACATTATTTTAAGTGATAAAGAATTAGCCGTTGCTGCTGATTATCTCAATTCTTTAGAACCCTCGGACTCCAAATTTTCAGAAAAATATTTTGAGGAAAAAGAAGCATTAGAAGGAATGACAAAAAACACAAAATTTAACATTAGCAGAAAAGATAGCTATTTATAAATATACAGGCAAAGAATATGAAGACATGAATGAATTTTTGGAAGGTGATGGACGTAAAAATCTAAAATGCTGGAAAAATTTGGATAAGGCAGCCCTGCAATCTAAAATGAAAAAATTATTATTAGCCACTGTATTAGCAACCTCTGGTTTGAAAAAAATAGATAATGATGATGTTTATTTTAATCATGTATCTCAGTTTCCTGAGCTAAAAGACATGAAGTCCAATCATTTTTATGTAAAACCGTTAGGTCAAAAGAATAAACTATTTTCTGTTGGATATGAGAAAAATCATAAACTTTGTGTAGAGGAAGTGACAGACAGTGAGCTTAAAGCGAAAAATGAATTTTCAGAAGCACAAATACAAAAATTAAAGCGTGTTGCGCAAGGCGAAACTAAACTTTTGGAAGATCCACATTTACAGACTTATTTAAAAGATGTATTACAATTAAATCAAAAAACAACATCGATTCTGTCAAGATTTGAAGAAATAGATGACAAGGCAGATTTACCTGATTTTATGCAGAAACGTATTGAAGCCTATCAGAATAAAAAACCCTTTAAGGAAAATCGATTATTCAGCGCAACGCGTTTTGCAGATTTTTGCTCCGCTGATAATCAAGACAAATTACAAAAATTAATCGAGAATAAAAATGTTTATATATTAATTTGTTCTGAAAAAAATCAGAATACGATTCGTTGCTATTCAGAAGTCCCTGAAGAATCAGAAGTATTATTACCACCTGAATCTCATTTTATATGTTTGAATTATCAAAAGGATGAGCAAGGAAAACATTATTTCATTCTCAAGGAAGTTGAAGGGTTGAGCGCAAAAGAGAATGCACATCGTAAGGTAATGTAAAAAATAAATTAAAACATGAACTACTCCCGCCAATCTTACGATATAGCGGGGTTTGGCCTGACACCCTCTTTTATTTATTCGTGGTTCGCTAATTGCGAGGGGGGTATTGATTGCATGGACTCTAGTGCCTCGTCAATTACCACACTCCGTCGTCCCGCGGCTTGTCCGCGGGATCCAGTCAGCGGCAGATTTCATCATATAAATCTCGCCACGCAGGATTAAATTGTTCAATAATATTCAACTTCCATTTTCTACACCAATTCTTTAATCTTCTTTCTCGTCGTGCGGCCTCCATAATGTCTTGATGTAATTCATAATATACTAACTGATTCACATTATATTTTGCTGTAAATCTTTGTCAAAATCACGTTGTTCTTTTCTATTGGATTTTGGCGGTATAACTGCTGTTGCTCCTATTTGAGCAATTTTCTCAAGTGTTCTATCGCTGTCATATGCTTTATCTGCTATAACAAAGTCAGCGTTTTTACCATCAAGCAAAACATCAGCACATAGGTTATCGTGCACTTCACCACCCGTTAGAATAAAATCAACCGGATTCCCTAAACCATCCGCTATGCAGTGAATTTTACTTGATAAACCACCTCTGGAACGTCCTAATCCTTCATTATCTATCGCATTATTTTTTTTTGGCGCCTGCTGCATGTTGATGTGCTTTTAAAAGAAATGATGTATAAATTTCTCAATGAGTTCAGATTTTGATTTAACGTTCAATCGATGTTTTAAATTTTCAAAGTGACGTTCGACTGTCCTGAAAGAAATACCGAGTCGCATCGCAATTTTCTTGGCAGTCATGCCTTGTGTTGCTAATGTTAAGCATTCATATTGTTTTTTTGTAATGTGAACACCTTGTATTTCTCTTTGAAAATATAATTGAATTTTACCTGATGCATTCCCGCTTGATGGAAGTAATCCTAAACGAAGAATATATTGTAGTCCATCAGCTAAAGAAATACCGGATGCAGATACTGTTTTATCAAGGACGATAGAGAGCCCAAATATAAAAGGAGATTTATCTTTGTTTAAATAGCATGGAAATTTAAAAGAAAGTGTAGATAACAAAAGATTATTATGTAAAAGGATACCCTCCTCTTCTAAAATATGCATATGACCCGTGAATAACACCTTTTTATCAGCATTAATGAAATTATTTGCGGACTCTTTTGTGACATATTCTTCGAATTTTTTTCCTTCTAAATCGTGATGTGAATAATAACCTAGTTCTTTACCTTGTATAGAAAGAAAAGTATGCTCATTACAATGCGCAATTATTCCGCCAGGATATTGAAAAAAAACATTGATAGGAAAATGCAGAATATCTTTCACTCTATGCAAATGCGTATTCGCCTCGGAAGGCGGAACTAATTGCATACCTTGGTTGACGGGCTGAATGAGTAGCTCTTCAATTATCATATGTTAAGTAGCAGGTCAAAAATAGAGCATTTATTGTATCATTTAAACACATTATCATCAAATTTATCTATTTAATACGCGCAAAAAGTGTGCCATTTAAATGCATTATCAGAAAATATGTGTATTTTATACCTATATGATTAAATCATAATTGTCTATAAAATAATAAACCAAAATATATAAACGAGGCTAAAAATGACACAGAGAAGCGCTTTTAATAAAGAAGTTGATACAAAAGAGGAAGATAAAAAAATTGAACAAAAATCCATTCTTTTTCGCACATCATTTTTTTTCAACCCAGATGTTTCTCCTTTCTTGGAATTTCTAGACGAAGATGATGCGGCAACCATGTGTTTTGTTTCAAAAGAATTTGATCAAACAAATTCCCCCTACCAGAAAGCTAAAATAAATACAATACAAAGCCTTTTCAAGTTGATAGCTATGCCAACGGAAAAAAATATAAAAGAAGCTAAGCGAATGGTAGAACGAAATTATGGGCTATTATTAACAAAAATGCCGACTACGGTAGCCTACGGCCAAGAGTTGAAAGGATCTTTTAGTGCTTTGCAACGAATCTCCAGTTATGGCGACTTTTTTTTAGCGGAAGAACTATTGACCTACTTGCCGGAAGAAGCCAATTCTATAGCTGCGGCGCAGTTAAAAGAAGTAGTGACTAGAAACGATTTTTTAGCACCTTATCGAAACCTTATTAATGGCTACAAAGAATTTAATATCCAATATGATGCCCAACTTGATAGGAATAATTTGACTAGATCGAAAGAACTTTTAAAAAAACCTTGGCTTGATCTTATAGGCAAGCGGCAAAGATTACTACCAGAATTCGCTCTTCAACAATTTTGCTCCACCACCCCCCTCGGCATCGGGCATGGATTTTACTACGGACTTCATGGTAATATATTGACCACGTTTGACCATGCGCCTGAGCGGAGATTTTGTCAATTGTATGATAGAATCACAGAAGGCGGTCGACAATATATTTCATTAAATCGAAAATCTCTTGGTGTTGATTTTGCGTTATACAGAGGGAATGAGTATTTCGGCGCGCGTCACGTAGCAGAAGGAGCTGGTCGCGGGGGTGCGGCCTGCTTGTGGTGGCTAGATTTGGATGCGCTTAAACACTTATGTAAAGTGATAGAATCAAAATTTGGTATTATTATAAAACGCTTGGATCCAACCTTTGAACTCGAAGCCAAAGAAACTTCACACTGCCTAATTTTATGATGACTCAAACGTCGCAATTACCGATGAATGATCAGAAGGTCGGCGATTGTTGAAATAAGAATAAATGAAAATCAAACATTATTCGCGAATTGCGAAGAAATTATAATCGTCGACGCCCTAGTTCAATAATTGCATTTATTCGCTGTTCTACGATTTTTTTTCGCTCTTCCGATTCGGAAGAATAATTAAGATGACCGGGTAGTGCTTGCATAAAAAGAAAGTTGTTAATTAATGTATTAAATTCAGTTGATAGGTATTCTCTTAAATTATGTGCCGTGTTTGAAACATCGCCAACAATTTCAGGTCTTCCATCAATAACAGCAATGATATCTTCTAAATCATGGCTTAATAAAAAATCTTGTTTTCCTCTATCCTTAAATGCTTCTAGTTTGGTTGCAAGAAAATAAGGTGCTGATATTACTTTTATTATCTTTGTATCATTTAGATTTTTACTGAGCGCGTTATTTTGCGCGTCTTTATACCATTTGTTTGAAAATCCTAATACGCTTATGTCTGTTGGTACAATATCAACGAGAATACCATCGCAATCCCATCGACATATAGGATGATTACCGTATGACATTTCTTTAAAGCCTTTATGTCTCAATTTTTTTGATAGTGAATGATACTCGTGTTTTGTGACTACATTAATAATGCAATCCACATCAACGGTGAATCTAACATCTGGTGCTGCCTTATCGGTTATTAAAAGACCCGTTATACAGCCCCCAACAAATGTTACTTCAGCACATAATTCATCAAGTTTATTCGCGATAAAAATAAGTGAATTAAGATTATGTAGAGTGGAGATTCTATTCATGTGACACCTTTGATTTCAATATTTCGGATAATTTTTGTATTGCAAGTTGTTTTTCTCTAGCTCGTCCAGACCGAATAGCATCAATCAAAGTTAATAAATCATAAAACATTGGATCTGGATGTTTGCTAACGGATTCTGGTACCGACGAGTATAAAGGTTTTAAAGCGATCCCTCGTTCTTCTCCTTCGCCGTAGGGCCAAACAGGAACAGGGTCATTTCCTGAAATAATTTGTTTTTTCAGGCTAGGGCCAGAGTAGCTAGTAGGCACGCCACGAGCTATTTCTCCTAATTTTGCTGGGAATATATATTTAAGCGCATGAACAAAGAATTCTTCACATGCTTGAATGATGGGCTGAGGTTTATTTGGAGGATGATAGGGAGTAATTAAGCCGGTTGCAACTAATCTTTTAAACGCACTGTTAATTTGGGAGGGGCTTAGACAAAGCTCAGATGCAAGACTGTTTTGAGTCCAGCGTTTATTCTCTCGCTGAGTTAAAAGCTTAGCTAGAACAACAATATCTTGTGGTTTCATAATCATGGTCTTCCTATCTTTATTCCATATTCTAAATTCTAGAATATAGAATAAATATTGTCAATAAATTTACCTAATAGATTAATTTTATTGGCTTTTTTATGATTTAAGTTGCTTAGAATTGGCAATTGGTGGAGGCGGCGGAAATCGAATTGGCAGTTTAGTAATATGATTATATGAGATTTTTGAAATTTGTTTGATGGCTAAATACCCCGAAAAGTACCCCTAAAAAAAAGGGTACTTGAAAATCAATTGAACCGGATTTCTATTATAATCTGTCAATTATTTCTGAACTAATTTGTTCTAGGATATCCATTGCTTTATCATATTTTAATGCATTGGTATTAGCATAGACCATTGTTTCAATAAAATCCTGATATCGCTCTTTCCACAGCGGCTTACTTTTCAGCAAGACAAGTGATTGCCTAATTTCAGAACCTGGATCAGTGGAATATTCCCGGTGTTGATTTTTAAATTGTTTGGCATCATTGTTAATAATTGCTTTGGCTAAAGTAAAAAAACCAGCGCTCATTCTATCCGCTGAATGAATAGAATTAAGATCATAAACGTGACGCACTAATGTGGAATCATCAGGGTGATATCCACGCTCAATTGCTATAATACGACGTGTAAGGCCCACCCATTTTTCAATCGCTGTTTCTTCTACCGAAACACATTGTGTTGAGCAAGGTGCGAATATCATTGTGTTTTTTAGAACATCTTCAATCAGTGTTTTAATGGATAAATGTTCAGTAGAAAGTCGAATATCGGATAGTGTAAATTCTAATAAAATATGTGGCCTTAGCCCTGAGCTAACAGGAAAAACGGAAGAAAATTCAAGCTCAATCTGTGAATATTGTCCTTCATTCCGAGCAACTGGTTTACCCGTAATTAAATCCGGAAATGTTAGTTTTGATTTAATTTTTGACCTAAATTCTTTTAATTCTTTCATAAGCCGTGATTTACTAAAAATCACATCCATCTTTTTCACTTGAATTTTAAAGTCAACGTCTTCTGACATGCGATTAACAATTTTATGCGCTTTTGCGAGACATGTTCCGCCACAGAATACTAGTCGGAAATATTCATTTTCAACACCAGAAAGTGCATGAATTACCTGGGTGACGTAGTAATCTTTTTCGATGACTGCTTCAGCTAAATTAATATGCTGGCGAGCAACTGAAATGAGTTCTTTTATGTCTTTTTTATTTAGCATTGATTTTTTTCTCAAAGATTAATTTGCTATTTCCATAACTAATACGACGACGGCAACGGCTTTTTAACCTTACAATGTTGTGCACAGGAACCTGTGTTGTTTTGCCTGCATTGTATTCTTTCTCTGCGCTTCCTGGTTCAAAAACAATGCTTAATCGCTTTAATGCTTCTCTTAGAGCGGAATCAGTACCGTTTTTAATGAGAGGAATGTCGGAATACTTTGAAAGGTAAGCTTTAGCATAAATGCCTTTACCTATTTTTACCAGTTTTTTTTTCTTTGATAAGCCTATTAATCGTTCTACTTACCTGACGGTAAGAGCCAAGGCCATTAAAATCCGTGCGCAAAACTACGCTACCGCGAATCATTTTTAGACGGTTGAGAGCTTTATATTCAATGCTGTCTAAGTATTTTGTACGCATATTAAAATCGCCAATTTAGGTCATATAATACATTATAGCAGAAAATATTTTTACGTCAATTTAGGTCATATAACATTTGTAATTAATTGATTATTAATGATTTAAAATATTTATAATTAATATAAACTCATTATTAATCTGATAATGATAATATACGGGATATTCTATCAATTGATTTGATTTTTGATATTTTCTTCAGCAATTGATTTTTAGAATCATTAAAAATTAATGATTTTTTGCTAATTTTTTTTGAAATATTTTTCATTTCTCTTTCTATTTTGGATATTAATTTTGGTAAATATGCTTCAGTAACTACATCAATGTAAAAAGTCATTTCATGCCTATTCAATATAATTGTGCGTCGAAAATTTATATGTTGATGTCGCTCAACACTCTGCAAATTTTTTACATAATTTTCAGAACCACGAATCATACTAGCTTTGCCAATCCATTCAGCAAAGACACGAAAGATACTAATACGATTTTGAATCGTAGAAGCTGATAGGGCTTTTGCTTCCCAGGCGTTACCCAGTGCTGTCATGTGTCGTTCTTTAAAACCGCGTACATCAGGTAATTTATAACCTAATGCACGTAATTCTCTAAACCCTTGTTCCAATATTTCACGACGCGCGTCTTGAGTGGCAAAGCTTACTGCTTTTCCGCCAGTTGCTGCCGCTTTGTTATGGGCTTTAAGAACGGAGTTCAATGTTTTTATCCAACTCATACTTACCTCAAAAATGGCTTTACTTGAATGTTTTACTGACACTTGCCTACAACGTTTCCGCTATACTGCAAGTCCTATAAAGCAGGTAGAACATGTGTTCTAGTCACCAACGAAATTTCCGTTGGGTGTATCGAAGCGTTACCATGAAGAGAATCTGCCGCTGCCATCGCGTAGTCTTCATGCCATATTCTAAACATGTTAGTGATATTCAGAAGAGAATACCTTCAAACAGGTAGACGATGATCGTCTGACGAATGCAGAATTTCATTCTTCGAAGGTGAATGAAAACCTAATGTTGAATTGAAAAAAATTGCGAAAGTAATGATGTTGTTAAATTATTTGTAATATAAAAGTTTAAAAATTTTGATAATGCATTAATAAGTACTACAAAACATCTGTAAATACTATGTGAACAATTTTGCAATTGCGATCAGTAATTTCATCACATAAGACTGACCTTGTTCTGGTTTACAGTCGAGCAGAACGGCGACTAAGTATATTAAATTACAGTAAGCCGAGATAAAAATCAATTCATTAGCCCAGAGAGATTTTTCAACTTTTTGTTCAGAGTATGAATCACAGTGGAATTTTATTTTGTTTTCATTTTTTATCAAAGGATTGGAAGTTGCTGGAAGGAGATTATATAAAAAACCCTCTATTTTCAAGGGCTTCAAGGCTATTTTGGAACTCTTCGGAAGGTGTAATGGTGGAGGCGGCGGGGATCGAACCCGCGTCCGCAAGCTCTCCGCCGTTGGATCTACATGTGTAGCCTAGTCTTCTTTATTTAACCGCAACACCTACGAACTGGCACGTTTATATTGCAGCGATCCCAAAATCATTTAGCAGCGCGTCTCGGGCAGACTTTGCTGCGAGCTTGTATGCTATGACTCCTCATGCTTACTTTCGTAAGCTCCGATCGTACAAGCACAATCGGTGAGAAGTCGCTGGCCGGTTTTTAAGCGGCTTCTTCCACTAACTCTTCGTTAGCTACAGCGAATAAGTTGTCGTTTTTGGCAACTATTTGTTTTGTAACATTTTTTACGAGGTTAAGTTACGTCCTCGACATGCCCCTCAGGTTTTGCAACCCACGTCGAAACCAGGTCGCCCCCATATTTCATTATACAGAAAAATGAACTAAAATTATACAGCTTTTCAATGATTTTTCAAAATCCTTTGCTTATTACGCTGCCAATCACGTTCCTTCTCGGATGCCCTTTTATCATACAATTTTTTACCCTTAGCAAGTCCGATCTCTAGTTTAACGCGATTTTTCTTCCAGTAAAGCTTTAATGGAATCAACGTATACCCTTTGCGTTCTACATTCCCGATTAACTTACTTAATTCCCTCTCATGCAATAATAGCTTTCGCGTACGCTGCGGGTCAGGATTAACATGGGTGGATGCCGTCAAGAGCGGCGTAATCTGCGCACCGATGAGCCAGGCTTCATTATTTTTTAAAATGACGTAACCTTGATCAAGCTGTACGCGTCCTGCACGTAAACTTTTCACTTCCCAACCATGTAAAACAAGACCTGCTTCATAACGCTCATCAATAGAATATTCATGATGCGCTTTACGATTGACCGCAATGGTTGTTTCAAATTTTTGTTTCTGATTCATGGCCGGCAGTATAATATTGTCTCGCGAAAAATAATAGAGTTTATTTCAGAAAAAATAGTAGAATACATCTTTAAGATAAGGAGAAGAAATAGGATGTGGCAGCGATATAAGGAAATAAAACATGCGATTTCGCTTGTTCCAACGGTCGTATTTGGAGATATATTTTGGGCAAAATGGAGTAGAATTTCAGAAAATTTATATTTATCAAAACTTCCTTTTAGAAATGATAAAGAAAGTTTAGAAAATTTTGCAAAAAAAAATCAAGAAGAATATAAAGATCAACCGATTGGTCTTGTCGTCAGTGTGACAGAAAATTATGAAGTGAATAAACCCGTATGGATACTGGGATATATTTTGGGTTTAGATCCTATTCGTAAAGATGAATGGGAAGCAAAAGATATTCAACATCTTTTATTGGATATGGAGGATTTTACGACGACGGTCGACCTTGAAAAGGCTGTGAAGGCATTGATTCGAATTCAAGCCAACCGGGAACAAAAAAAAGCGGTATTGATTCATTGCAAAGCTGGCCGCTCGAGAAGTCCCATGATGGTAGCTTGTGTATTAGCGGTATTTGATGTGGGATTGCAAACGATTCATAAAGAAAAGAACGCTGAAGAATTAGTAGGGCTCGCCATTAAAATAATAGAAAAAGAGCGTCCGCATATTAATCTAGCTTCGGGCAATATTAATACAGCTATCAAAATTGTAGATGACGCAAGAAAATTGTTACGGGAAAATCCCAATGCGGTGAAAGAATATATTGAAGAAGAAACAAAATTATTGGAAAGTGAAGAAAAGAAAATTACAATTGCATTAAAAAAAGAAGTCGATGCTTGTATTAGAAGTCCTGAAATCAAAGAGCAAATCATGGGGTTAGACAGTTATAGAAAATTAGTGGAATACAAAGAGAAATTGCTGAAAGAAGAACCCATTTTTAAATCGATTTTGGGGCAACCAGAACGGGCAAAACATATCAATCGATTAATCATATCTATTGATGAAGCGAAAGACAGCCAATGGTATAAAGAACTCGTGCAGCTGACAGGTCCTCTCAATGATCTCATTTCTGCAACTCCTTATTGGATGGGGAATAATATTGATGAAGATCAAGCGATTCGCGAGTCTTTAGTGAAGGTATTTAAAGCTGACATTGAAAAGCTGCTTTTTGAAAAAATAAAGCAAAAGTCGAATTGTTCATTCGATGATTTTCATGAAATATTTTCTTTTCCTGTTGGAGAAAAAATAGCGATGAGTCCAAGACGGTGATGTTGATAGACGTGTCATTTCCGCGAACGCGGGAATGATAGAAGCGCAATGTTGAGTTTTTTAATATGGGTATGACAGCTATCAAAAGAAGCGCGCTTTTGCCTTATACTTCGCAGCAAATGTTTGAGCTTGTGAATCATATTGAGGATTATCCGCGATTTTTACCGTGGTGCAGTAAGAGTCATGTCCTTTATCGAGATGATAAAGAAGTCGAGGCGTCCTTAGAGCTTTCCTGGTCTGGTATCCATAAAAGTTTTACCACACGTAATGTGTTATCGCCTTTTAATCGTATTGATATCCATTTGGTGCATGGACCTTTTCGACATTTGGAGGGTATTTGGAATTTTACTGAAATGGGGGAGGGATGTAGGGTGGATTTGGAATTAGAGTTTGAATTGACGGGTCAATTTTTTGATCGTATTTTTGAACCGATTCTTCATCGTATTGCAAATTCTCTGGTTGAACTTTTTTCAGCGCGCGCAGTGGAAGTCTATGGCTATCGAGAAAATTGAAATTGAAGTCGCATATGCGGTGCCTCAAAAACAATATATTGTTTCTCTCAAGATCCCGCGTGGAACAACGATTGGGGAAGCCATTGATCTCTCAGGGATTTTAAATATTTTCCCGGAAATTGATTTAACCAAGCAAAAAGTTGGAGTTTTTAGTAAACTTAAAAAATTATCGGATTTTTTGCGTCCCCATGATCGTATCGAAATTTATCGATCGTTGATTATTGAGCCGAAAACAGCAAGAAAAGTCCGCGCCCAAAGCTCACATTTTAAAATTTTGTAATTGCACTTTCTCCTCGTGCGCGCATTTTAACAAGAAAAATTTAGCCTGCAAAGCTTGCACAATAACAATTTTTCGAGATAAACTTCGTGGATGAAAGATGATCCGCGTATTCGGCGTGCACTACTTCGCGCAGCGCATTTGGGAAAATTTGCCATATTTAATCGGATACTCACGAAGTATCCCATGTATCAATTTGATTGTAGTCTTCTCACCGGCCTTATTATGATTGCGGATACCACTAAAGACCTCAAAAGTATTTTTTGTCTTAGGAAGATAATCAACCCGCAGAATGTTAATTTAGTCAATCCTTATGGCAATACGCCCTTGTTAATTGCCGTGAAATTTTGTGGGAAAAACAGCGTTCCTGTGATTGTAAAAGCACGCGCTGATCTTGAAGCAAAGGATAAGCGTGGGTTAACGGCACTGGATATCGCCTTGGATGAACATAAATTATCGACGATGGCTTATTTAATTTCTCAAGGGGCGCGTATCACTTCAAAGGAAGTATTTTGTTTTGTGATGCGCAATATGATGAATATTTATACAGTAAGTTGTGAGAAGCAGCCAATTAATTTGACAATGCTTCATCATATCAATGTATGTTGGAATGCTTTAAAAAAACAGCATTGTTTTTCTATGGATAAACTCGATCAACATTATTTGAAGCAGTTAAACTTTTTTGCAAAGAAACACCACAAAAATAATAAGGTCAAAAATGAAAAAACGGATGAAATAGCTTATCGAAGCTGCGTTATTTTATAAATGCGATACCTCACACCGTTCATCTAAACTTACCCAAACCCTCCCCCACTGATGGCCCACAGTTCTTTAATATAACGAGGGTGGGAGAGGGCTGCTAAGTTAACTCCAGCTGAAAAAGATTCTCTTTTTAAGCCCTCTTCTCCCGTCATGCTAGGGTAAGAGGGTGAGAGTTAATACCCGCCTTTCTTCCCTGTCCCCACATACGCAAATTCCCAACCCACAGAAAACGGTTCCCACCATTTTCCAACACCTGTTTCTTTATCCACATGACGGACAAAACCACTATATGGTGGTGGTTTTATATCGAAAGTTAAACGATATTTTCCTGGACCATTCAACTTCACATTTTCTCCATAGTGAGGGCCGTCGTTCGCAACCATAGGCATTAATGTCCCCGTTTGTTCCCACGTCGTTCCTATTTTTGATAAGTGATACGCCACTTGTAATGAAGGAATCCATTCTCCGACCGCAAAACCATTGGTATTTCCTTTGATTGCGCGAATATCTGCTTCTAAATGAATGTCTGCCGGACCGGCTCTATGGGGCATATCAGGATCCATCAATACGGCTTGCAAATAAACCGCACCCACTTCCATACCATTTTTTTCTATAGGTTGACCAATAGGTGTTTCTGCAGCGAATATCGAAGTACTTGCTGATAAAAGTAAGGAAAAGATGAGAGATTTTATGGTAGACATGGAGGTTCCTCTTAAAATAAAAAATGCATGCCGAATATTGCAGGCCACCAAGCAAATCCAATAAAAAGACTGCCTGCGATACCTGGCAATAAAGCGATACCTTGACGAATGCCGTGAATGTTTTGACGTTGCAACATTGATCTGCCTAAATGAATGCTCCACAAAATACTGCCGGCTAATAATGTCGCCTTGATGGAAGCAAGGAGTGATTCTGCAACACCGCAATGATGTAATTCTGTAAATAGTTTATCGCCTAAACCAATAATGATGGAAAGCATGGCAACGGGTGTAAATTGATAACCTAATTCTGTGAAATAGATTTTGATATTCTTATCCTGTGTGAATTGTCGAACAATAAAACTGCTCAACAAAGTACAAGCACTCAAGACAGCTGTTACGAGGAGCATGCAAAACGCCATAAAACCGGTGATCATCATAAAATCTAACCAATTATACGTTTGACGTGCTTCCGGGTGTACGCTCATTAAAAAACGCGAACCGCTTTCACCAATCCAATACCATTCATGCTCAATAAACCAAGTACCAATCGCTTGGCGTAGTATTTGATATTCCGGAAGAATCAACCAAAGAAAGCCGCCGAGCGCAACCCCGGTGCCTAAAAAAATAAACCAAATTTCAGCAAGATTAGGATTGTAATCACGAATATGGATAATTTCATGGCCTATTTTTCGTAAACGAACGAATAAACCACCCGGGGAGGAGGGTTTTACACAGCGAAAACATTGAATGCAGTGTCTCGATTCATCTTTTCTGGAAATCGCAATCATGGTTGGGCAAACGCCTTTTTCTGTGTAGGGATTCCCTTTTTCTCGTGGATGCTTGGGTGCAAATTGTACGATTCCCATTCTTGAAAAAACCCCCAGTAATAATCCAATGGGGCAAACATGTCGGCACCAGGCGCGTTTATTTTTTCCGTAAAAAAAACCAATGAGCAAAGCAAGCATCAAAGTACCGCCAAATATTTCGAGAATGGCATCCGCTTGATCGCGCACATCAATCGTCTGTCCTAAAATCGTAATCAAAAGAAAGCTCAAAATGGGGGTGCCCTCCCATTTTAACCAGCCTGGAATATTTCGTTTAAAGCCAATTTTATTTGCCCATTCGGAAGCCGCACCCATCGGGCATAAAATGCCGCACCAACTCCTGCCTGTAAAAATGACGGAGGCAAAAACAAAAGGAAACCAAATGCCCCACAATAAAAACTGTGAAAACAAAGTAAAATTATCAAAGACCGTATCAGATTCTAGCGGTGTAGGGAGGAATACAGGGATAACAGTGAAGCTTAAAAATAAAATAAACATGGATATATGCACATAGACCAGTTTATTTTTATGGTGATAAAAAAAATTTTCGATTGCCTGGATAAATTGATGTCGCGGTATAAGATATTCCGGATTCGTTTTGAGATGAATGGGAATTTTTTTTAATTTTTCATTGGCGGTATTCATGTGGTTTGACCATTTCTACGACGAAGATGCCAAAACAGTAATGCCCCTAGCGTTCCCGTTAAAAATATACATTGTACACTGACATTTTGCCAAGTGGGGAAAATACCCAACCATGCGATTTGTGGGAATCCCTGAATGGGGGAAGTGTGAACCCAACCCGCTTCTTGCAACTCAAGGATACCGCCGCCAATAAAGTAAAATGCCATGTAATATAAAAATGCGGCGGTGAAAGTAAAAAATAAATTGAATGGAATTTTGTAGGATGCTTTTTGCATGGTCCAGTAAATCACACCAAGTGCGACTATAGCAAGTATTATCCCTAATAAAATCGCATTGCCTTGTGTATGATTACCCAACCATAACGCTTGATAAAATAATATGGTTTCAGCACCTTCTCGGTAAACCGCTAAAAAAGCCGTTAAACCCAGGGTAAAAAGGCTGCCTTTGGAAAGCGCATTCGTCATGGTTTGTTTGATAAATTGCTGCCACCGTTCGGCTTCGCGTTTTGCAAATAGCCAATAACTTACATAAAACATGACGGCGGATGCAATGAGCATCACAATCCCCTCCATGACTTCTCGATGTGCACCCGCATTTTTAAAAAGGGTTGCAAAAAGGTAAGCGGTGATGCCGCTTGCAAGAAGTGCAACGCCCACACCCCAATAAATAACGCGAGATTTTTCTCCTTGATTTGCACGGCGTAGATAGGTGAGTAGAGCGGTTACAATCAATAATGCTTCAAAACCTTCTCGCAATAAAATAGTGAAAGATTGGAATAAGCTTTCAGTAAAACTCACTTTCGATGAACTGATTAATAAGGATAAATCGATGTCTAATTGTTTTTTTAAAGAAGACCAATGTTTTTCTAGTTTGTCTTTATCAGCGTCCTGATTCGCATCACCGATCATTTTAGTGAATAGACTTTCTGTTTTTACATTGTGGGAGGGAGAAATAGCAGCAACGGCTAATTCCATACCGCTTCCTTCATAATGATCGAAATAAAGATTGCTGAATCCTTCCATGGTGGTGAAGCCTTCTTTGGGATCATATTGTTGAATGAATTGATCTCCTTCACGTTTGATGGTTTCAACAGTTTGTTGATAACGTGAATTGGCATAACAAAGCGCGCATAAACTCATTAAAAAAATCATTAAAATAAATTTTCGTAGCATATTAATCGACCTTAAAGACTTGTTTTTCCACTTTTGCATCCTGTAATGCGTTTGCGTCGGCATACATCGTTTCACATAGTTTTTTTGCAAGATTTGACACTTCTTCCAATTGTTTTTTATCAGGATGGGGTTTCATCGCGTTTTTAAAATCACGAAATTGATGCTCGACTTCAAACACATGTGATCCACCTAAGGTAATGCGGACGGCGGGTTCGATTTCAGCATCATAACCTTTAAAGTAAGCCATGATGGCATCGCGTTGCGCATTTTTCACATCGCCTTTGGTGTAGTAGGCGAGCGCTTGGTTTATTTGATTGCAAACAGTTTTAGCCGCTGGTTTCCATACGTCAGCGGTTTCATGGGCATGACAAAGAGATGCAAAGGTCATCAAAATAATAAAGATGAATTTGCGCATTATTTATCCTGTTTTTTACATAAATGAGAATCATTATCAATTAAAGCGTAATCACTTCTTATAGTCAAGCTAAGAATTTACCCCCTTTGAAAAAGGGGGTCGCCGAGTGTTTTTTGCGAGGCGGGGGGATTTTTTCGAGGCGCTTAAAAAATCCCTCGACTGCAAAAAGCGCAGTTTGCCCCCTTTTTCAAAGGGGGCGAAAATTCTTACTGCGAGAGATCAGAAATGATTTTCACCAACCGATCATCCTCAAACACCAACGTCAAACGCTTTTCCGTACGCTCACCGCGCCCCGGTTTATACGTATACACATAATCCACGCGATTCTCCCGAAAAGTATTTCTCACCATCGGTGTCCCCATTACGCTCTCTGCTTCTGCCCGCGTCATTCCGTTATGTAATTGACTGACCATCTCAGGTGTCATCACATTTCCTTGTTCGATGGGTATTTTTCGGACACAACCCAAAAGGGTGGTGAAAATAATGATATACATTAAAATATTTCGCATAGAAATCTCTGAATAAAGTATTAAAAATCGAATGATGATAACGGATTTCATATGTTTTTGTAACGGTTAAATTGAAGAAATAGAACAAAAGTTTTTTGAAAAAAATGAAGATTGGTGGAGTTTGCTTAATAATTATTATTCTAGTAAACAAGATGCAATAGTTTTTATTACAAATGCTCCTGAAAGAGTAATAACATCCACGATAAATATTTTGAAGCATCCTGAAAATATTAAAAATAATTTAAAAGAAATCTCCACTTCAGTAAAATCACAATATCCAAATCCAAATTATCTGCTTCAAATGAAAGATATAATGAGGACTTTTATAGCGAGTGGTATTAACATAGATGAGGGAGTAGCGATCGAGGATTTAAATGTTTCTGGTATGTTAAAAAATCATAAACTGGCACGCGCGATAAGCGATGTTGGTTTTGGCTCTATTCGTCGTCAATTAGAATACAAAGCAATACGTTATGATACACGTTTAATTATTGCTGATAGATGGTATCCTAGCAGTAAGTTGTGTTCTTCATGCGATTGGAAAAATGAATCACTGACATTAAAAGATCGAAGCTGGCGTTGTCAAAGTTGTAAAACATTTCACGATAGAGAGATCAATGCTGCGATCAATTTAGAACGGCTGGCATCCGACACTGCCTTACCCGTGGCGAGTTATTCGGTGACGAGTAACACTAAAAAGGGAGTTATCCCTTCTTAGGCGGGAAAGTTACGCCTGTCAGATACGAAGGTGGTCTTGAAGACACGTCGGGGCAGGAATAAGGTGTGAGCACTTTCGTTCACATTTTTAATAGCAGAAGAAGGATTTTTGCGAAGAGCTCTTCTAAACCAAGATTATCATATGGTGAAGTTATTAGTGGAATTAGAAGCAAATGTTTTTGATCCATCTGTTCTATCCCTTTTTTATCGTGCTTTGTTTTGGAATTGCATAGAAAAACTCGCCGAAATGCCTGAAAGCAAAGAACTTGAGAAGCTTGCGAGTGAACAAAAGGAGGAAATAACCGAAACAGCTGATAAGATGAGTAAGGGTGTCGTAGCATTAAGACAATGGGGTTTTAAATAGAAAAACTTTCGGACTCACTTTTATTCTTGGAAACTGCTAGAATGACAGGATCTTGTTTTTTAGTGAGATGGATGTGGATAATTCAGATTTGAAAAAAGCGGGACTTAAAGTCACCTTGCCACGTGTGAAAATTTTGCAGATACTTGAAAGTGCGCGGGATCATCATTTAAGTGCTGAAGATGTGTATCGTATTTTAATCGATTCGGGTGAAGATATTGGACTAGCCACGGTCTATCGTGTATTAACGCAATTTGAAGAAGCAAAATTAATTATTCGTCATCATTTTGCCGAAGGACACTCGGTTTTTGAATTAGATCATGGAGAGCATCACGATCATTTAGTTTGCGTCAAGTGTGATCGTGTGGAAGAATTTGTGGATGCGGTGATCGAAGATCGACAAAAAGAAATTGCAAAAAATGCAGGGTACATCATCACAGATCATCATTTGAATATTTACGGAATTTGTGGAAAATGCCAGAAGGCACATCCCAAATAAAGAAAAAATGTATTTACCCCCTTTGAAAAAGGGGGTCGACGGTTGTTGCGAGGCGGGGGGATTTTACAGCTTTAAAAATCCCCCCGCCATGCAAAAAGCGCATGGCGACTCCCTTTTTCAAAGGGGGTGAATAGATACAAAATTATTTTTAAAAGGAATTAACCTATGCCAAATCATCATCATGGTCATCACGGTCACCATCAGAGTCATTTTTTCGCACCACCACTGCATGTTCTTGCGGCGACAGCAGCCCAAAATACACGCCCTTCGACTACTGTGATTGTTAGAGAAACAGCTCCTCCGCAAGTAGTTGTCACACAACAACCGGAGTGTGTTCTTTCTGCGCAGCCCATACCGTCAGCACCGCCGCCGTATGCTTACGAAACGCCCCAAACGAATACATACGCATTTTACCAACCGCCACCCACAACAACAACGGTGATTCGATCCAGGCCTGAAGAGACAACACCTATATGTTCTTGTACCATTTTATGAAGCGGTTTTTAGGATCTGGCTGTACCTTTACCTGATTGTTAGGCTGTAGTATCAAGGTTTTTTCAACCATTCTTGGATTGTTGTCCTTGTGCAGAAGGATAATATGCGATATACTTATCCTTGTATAGAAGGATAAGTATGATGTCACTTGTCGAAACCTTACTCGAAGAATTCCATGATATTCTAGCGGAAACACAAAATACAACGCCGCGTAATTTTTCATTTCCTGCTGCTGAAACGATGATAAAAGTAGCTATAGGCGTTCGTCGTTGTGGAAAAACTTATTTTTTATATCAATTTATCCATGAATTACTAAATCAAGGCATTCTATTAGAAAGGATACTTTTCATCAATTTTGAAGATGATCGTTTATTACCTATGGATCAGAAAAGTTTAGCAACGCTTCTTGATTCCTTTTACACACTTTATCCTGACAATCATCAACATCGTTGCTACCTTTTTTTAGATGAAATTCAAAATGTTGAAGACTGGCAATTGGTTATACGACGATTTTTTGACACTAAGAATGTACAAATTTATTTAACCGGTTCCTCCGCAAAACTGTTAAGCAAAGAAATTGCAACTTCATTGCGTGGACGTTCAATATCCATAGAAATTTGGCCATATAATTTTGATGAATATTTATCTATGCTTCATTTCGCTAAACCTAAAAACCCTATTGGAAAAATGCGTCTCGATAAATTACGACATCATTTTCTCACCTTTTTAAAAAAAGGCGGCTTCCCTGCAATACAGAATTTATCAGAAAGTCTACAGCGAGAAACTTTACAGAACTACCTGGAAACAGTGATTTTTCGAGATGTCATTGAGCGTCATCGTGTAACGAATATTGTTTTATTACGGTACTTGACCAATCACTTACTAAAAAACTTTGCTGCGACTTTTTCAAGTAATAAATTTTACAATGATATTAAGAGCCAAGGATATCAAGTTGCAAAAGATACTATTTATCATTATTTAGAATATTTAGAAGATGCTTACCTCATTTCAACTGTCCCTTTATTTACAGAATCATTACGCCGCTCTCAAATTACTTCAAAAAAAATATATTCCGTTGATAATGGCTTAACACAAGCAAATTCCTTTAGCCAATCTGAAAATTTGGGCAGACTTCTTGAGAATCAAGTGTATTTAGATTTACGTAGGGAAAAGAAAAAAATATTTTATTATCTAACAAAATCAGGATATGAAATTGATTTTCTTACTCAATCTTTAGACGGAAAAATGGAATTCATTCAAGTCGTATGGGATAGAAATGATGCTGCGACTTTAGCGCGCGAAGAAAGAGCGCTAAAGGAAGCAAAAAGCGAATTAAATATTCCTGGAAAAATTATTGATTTGGAAGCTTATTTAAAAAATAATTCACAAAAAATGTCATGACCTTAAGAAATAACATCTATAGTGTTTCAGATAAATAATTTGGTAAAAAGCACCAAATTATTTATCTCAAAATAAAAAATATTCATTGCTTAAAAAAAAGTAAGTAAGAAAGAATAATACATCATTTTTTAACATTTTTGGATTTTATTTTTATACTATAATGAAGTAAGAGGAACCTAAAAAGAATTCTGTATTTAAATTTCAGATAAGTCTTTTGGTCGCTTTTTACCAAAAGACTTATCTGAAATTCTATAAGACATGTTTTTCAACTAATTCCTGCGCATGCGCAAGCGTTTTTTGTGTAAGCTCGATACCACCCAACATGCGCGCGAGCTCTTGAATTTTTTCTTGCGGCGATAAATGCCGAATATCCGTCAACGTGAATGTTCCATGATGTGCTTTCGCGACGCCGATATGTTGATGCTGTAATGCTGCAACCTGCGGTTGATGCGTGATACAAAAGACTTGATGTGTCTTCCCTAAGCGGCGTAATAATTTTCCAATCATTTCAGCCGTCCCGCCGCCCACGCCCACATCCACTTCATCAAAAATCAGTGTGGGTTTGGTGTGTTTGCCAGCCGTTGCTAAATGAATGGCAAGTGCTATTCGTGAAAGTTCGCCGCCGGAGGCAATTTTTGCCAGCGGTTGTTTTGAGGATCCTGTATTTGTTTTGATTTGAAAAATAATTTTTTCATATCCGAAACGACTGAAAGGGGGAATATTGGAATGATCTAAAAAAATTTCAAATTCTGCATTTTTTAATGAAAGTTCTTGAATAAGTGAAGTGACTTCTTCCGAAAGCTTTTTTGCAGCTTTTTTTCTATTTTCACTTAAAAACGACGCTGCTTTTTGATAGTCGTCTTCCATTTCTTTTAATTTTTTTTCGAATTCCTGAAGTCGTGAGTCGCTGCTTGCAAGTTCTTGGTATTCATCCATCAAACGATTTTGTAACTCTAACAATTCATGTGGATTCACTTTATGTTTTCGTGCAATATCAAACAAAGTAGCAATGCGTGCTTCCACCCATTGTAATCGTTCGGGATCTAAATCAACAGAATCTAAGTATCGCCGCATGTCATCTTCTGTATCACTCACGTGAATAATGGCTGTTTTAATGGCCTCAATCCAAGCGGTGATTTTGGGATCGACTTTTTGTACGGATTCGAGTAATTGTAACGAAAGATGTAATGCATGAGACACATTTTGTTCTTCATTATCGGTTAAAAGTGCCAGTGTTTGATTGATGTTTTGTAATAATTCTCCCGCATGCGCAAGCTGTTTATGTTCGAGATCTAATTGTTGAAACTCATCTTGCGTTAGGTGTAAGGCCTCTAATTCTTGTAATTGAAATTTTAAAAATGCTTCACGCGTGCTGCGTTCTTCGGTTTCATCACGTAAGGCACGTATTTTTTCATTTAATGGATGCCATTCATGCGAAAGCGCGCTCACTTTATCGACGATATGTATATATCCGCCATATTGATCGAGTAAATTTCGCTGTGCATCGGATTTTAATAAGGATTGATGTTCATGTTGTCCATGAATTTGAATGAGATATTCACTCAATTCTCGTAACGGTTGAAGGGTTGTCGGCATGCCATTGATAAAACTGCGGGAGCGCCCATCTCGGTAAATCGTGCGCCGTAAAATACATTCATTGGAATCTTGATAAAGATCATATTGTTTTAACCATTCTTTTGCTGTCACACATTTTGCAATATTAAAACAGACACTGATATCTGCTTTGTCCTGATCTTTGTGGATGATATCGCTTCCCGCGCGACTCCCTAAAGCGAGTTCGATGGCATCGATTAAAATAGATTTACCCGCACCCGTTTCACCGGTAATGACAGTCGTTCCAGATTTACATTCTAGATGAAGCGATTGAATCGTAACTAAATTGCGAATGTGGATTTCTGTCAGCATACGTTTATCCTTATTCAGAATATTGTAACTTTTGCCCCCAATGCAATTTACTGCGTAATGTTTCATAATAATTGTAATCGAGCGGATGAATCAGATGCAATTTTTGTGTTTTTTTATGAATGGAAATTCGACTGCCGGGTGGAATTTGTAAAAAACCACGCGCATCACAGCTTAATCGAGGAGAGGTGGTATTTTGCGGCGTGATAATTATATCGATATGCTTATTGCCTTCGATCACAATGGGACGACTATTTAAAGAATGTGGGAACATGGGTACTAAGACGATGGCATCTAATTGCGGATGTAAAATAGGGCCGCCGCCAGATAAGGCATAGGCGGTAGAACCTGTGGGTGTTGCAATGATTAAACCATCTGAATTTTGACTGCAAACAAATTGTTCATCTATGTAAATCTCAAACTCGATCATATGCGGAACCGCATCAGGAATAATCGCAACTTCATTCAATGCATTATCTTGGCCTAGGGTTTCACCCTGATATTCGAGAGAGGTGGTCAGCAAAAACCGCTTTTCCAGAGTATATTTTCCTTCAAGAATCGTTTTGATTTTGTCTAATTCTGTGGGGTGTATGTCGGTTAAAAATCCTAGGCTACCGCGATTGATGCCAATGACGGGAATCTCATCCTCAATAATAGCGTGTGCGGCATGTAATAGACTGCCATCCCCGCCAACGACAATTAAAAGATCGCATTTTTTGCCTAATGCTTCACGGGGGATAGTCTTTAAATCGGGGTTATTTAAAGCGTCGGCGGTTTCGCTTTCCACCAGAATTTTTAATGATAATTCAGTGAGATATTGAATCAAAACTTTCAGTGTTTCTCTGACGCCTAAGTTTTTGACGCGTCCAAAGACACCGACGGTTTTAAATTTATTTTGCATATACGTTCCTAAAAGGTCCATTGATTGATAGAATTTAATATCGTGCCCGTGAGCGTGCCCGTACCCGCGTGCGTCTTTTCTTGTCCGAAGAAAAGACGCACGCGGGTATGGGCACGCTCACGGGCACGATTAGGCCTGTTGAAAAAGCTCAGTTGTTATTGAAATTCTAAGTTATATTGACAAAATGTACCATAGGATAAATGTATGGCGGATCACACACTTAATCAACGCGCGCAGCATGTGCTAAAGAGCTTAGTCGAGCGTTATATTCAAGATGGCTGTCCGGTAGGCTCGAAGACGCTTGCAGAAGAATGTACGTTGGGCCTAAGTCCTGCAAGTATTCGTAACATATTAGCAGACTTAGAAGAGGTGGGTTATTTATCTTCTCCACATACGTCGGCAGGCCGTGTGCCGACCCCTCTTGCCTATCGTATTTTTGTCGATAATTTATTAACGATTAAACCATTGGAAAGCTCAGAAGTCCAGGTTTTGAAAACAAAATTAGATCCTGACTTAGATATGTCGCATTTGCTACAGTCAGCATCATCCTTGCTTTCAAGTATCACAAAATTAGCAGGCGTTGTCGCACTCCCTCGACGTAATCGCATTGAATTGCGCCAGGTGGAATTTTTGCCTCTTTCCGGAAACCGTGTTTTAGTCATTTTGGTTTTAAATAATCGCGAAGTGCAAAATCGCATCATATATACGGATCGTATTTATAGTTCAAGTGAGTTGCAACAGGCTGCAAATTATTTAAGCACAAATTATGCGGGAAAAAGTTTATTAGCGATTCGTCATGAATTGCTTTCTGCTATCCGCGAAGATCGTGCAAACATGGCTGCGATGTGGCAAGCAGCAATAGATGTCGGTAACAAGGCATTCTCTGAAAATGAGACTAAAGATTACATTTTGGCGGGGCAAAGCAATTTAGTCGCGGTAGATATTGAAAATTGGCGTGCGATATTTGATGCATTTACACAAAAACAAGAAATTTTAAATTTACTAGAGCATGCGTTAGAAGCAGAAGGCATTCAAATTTTTATTGGAAAAGAATCGGGATATGAAATTTTCGGCGAATGCAGTATTGTGACGACTTCTTATTCGGTCAATGGGCAGTTGGTGGGAAGTTTAGGTGTGATTGGCCCCGTGAGAATGCAATATGAACGTGTGATTTCTGCTGTTGATGTCACCGCAAAATTATTATCTGCGGCCTTGAATCAGGGTTAGTCTAGCCCCATATAATTCTTATTGTCACCCCGAGCTTCATCGTCGTCCTGTCATGCTCTTAGACAGGACCTCTTGCCTGAGATCTCGGGCAAGAGGTCCCGTATACAAGCATTACGGGACGACGTTAAATTACTGAAAGGAGAAATAAATGACATCCAAAGAAAACAAAACCGGTAGTACCGCCTCATTAACAGAAAAACTGGTTCATCCTTCTTATGAAGAATTGCAGCAGCAACTCACAGAAACCGAACAAAAATTATCCACTGAAGAAGAAAAAGTAAAAGAACACTGGGATCGTATTTTACGTATGCAAGCTGACACGAAAAATATGGAATCACGCTTAAAGCGCGATGCAGAAAATGCGTATAAATACAGTATAGAAAAATTTGCGCTGGAATTATTACCGATTGTTGATAATTTAGAGCGCGCCATTGAAGCACATCTGTCAGATCCGCATGGCAAAGGCAGTCTGCTTGAAGGTGTAGAAATGACCTTAAAAATGTTTCATACTGCTTTACAAAAATTTAGCATCGAACAAGTGAATCCTTTGAATGAACCTTTCAACCCTGAATTTCACCAAGCCGTTTCAACCCAAGAGGATAAAGAAGTCAAATCCGGCACTGTACTCAGTGTCTTGCAAAAAGGCTACCTCTTACATAACCGCCTCATTCGCCCTGCTTTAGTGATTGTTTCAAAATAAAAGGGGTTTTAAAGGTTGATTTTTGCGTATTTGCCCACATGTATTAAATAGGTAATTGATTTTTTGGAGAATAATATGGCAACCAGTAAAGTAATAGGTATTGATCTTGGCACGACGAACTCCTGTGTCGCTGTCATGGAAGGGGATAAGGTACGTGTTATTGAGAATTCAGAAGGCTATCGAACAACGCCTTCCGTCGTTGCCTATCTCGATAGTGATGAAGTTTTAGTGGGAGAGCCCGCTAAACGCCAAGCGGTCACAAATCCTAAAAATACCATTTATGCGGTTAAACGTTTAATTGGTCGTCGTTATGATGAAGATGTGGTACGCCGTGATACGGAAATAGTGCCTTATAAAATTATCAAAGCCGATAATGGCGATGCATGGGTTGAAGCCGTCGGTAAGAAACTGGCACCACAACAAGTCTCTGCACAAGTTTTAATGAAAATGAAAAAAACGGCAGAAGATTATTTGGGTCATCCGGTAACAGAGGCGGTGATCACAGTGCCCGCGTATTTTAATGACTCACAACGTCAAGCAACGAAAGATGCGGGACGCATTGCAGGATTGGAAGTCAAGCGTATTATCAATGAACCGACAGCTGCAGCGCTTGCATTTGGTTTAGATAAAAAACCGGGTGACCGCAAAATTGCTGTATACGATCTGGGTGGCGGTACATTTGATATTTCGATTATTGAAATTGCAGAAGTCGATAAAGAACATCAGTTTGAAGTATTATCTACAAATGGAGATACTTTCTTAGGCGGTGAAGATTTTGATGTACGCATTATTAATTATTTAGTGGATGAATTTAAAAAGACTTCTGGTATTAATTTGCGTAATGATCCACTTGCGCTACAACGCTTAAAAGAAGCGGCAGAAAAAGCAAAAATTGAATTATCCTCCAGTCAGCAAACGGAAATTAATCTGCCTTATATCACAGCGGATGCCAGTGGTCCCAAACATTTAAATATTAAGATGACGCGCGCAAAATTAGAATCTTTGGTAGAAGAGCTCGTTCAACGCACCATTGAGCCGTGTAAAATTGCAATAAAAGATGCGGGTGTTTCCTTGGGCGATATTGATGATGTGATTTTAGTGGGTGGTCAAACCCGTATGCCCATGGTTCAAGAAACCGTTAAAAAGTTTTTTGCTAAAGAACCGCGTCGTGATGTAAACCCAGATGAGGCGGTTGCTATTGGTGCTGCGATTCAAGGTGCGGTGCTTTCCGGCGCTGTGAAAGATGTTTTATTATTAGATGTCACGCCTTTATCTTTAGGTATCGAAACGCTTGGCGGTGTGATGACAAAATTAATTGAGAAAAATACCACGATTCCAACCAAAGCAGCCCAAACCTTCTCAACCGCCGCAGACAATCAAACCGCTGTGACGGTGCATGTGTTGCAAGGTGAGCGTGAAATGGCTTCCGCGAATAAATCCTTAGGCCGTTTTGATCTTTCGGATATCCCCCCCGCACCACGTGGAATGCCGCAGGTTGAAGTCACTTTTGATATTGATGCGAATGGTATTTTACATGTATCTGCGAAAGATAAGGCGACAGGTAAAGCACAATCCATTGTGATTAAAGCATCGAGTGGTTTATCGGAAGAAGAAATTAAAAACATGGTGAAAGATGCAGAAGCACATCAAGCAGAAGATAAAAAATTCCATGCGTTAGTTGATGCGCGTAATCAAGCGGATAATATGATGCATGCTGTCACAAAATCCATGCAAGACGCGGGTGATAAAGTGCCTGCAGATGAGCGTCAACAAATTGAAAAAGCCATTGAATCGTTAAAAGAAGCGATGAAAGGCAATGATAAAGATCTCATTGAAGCAAAAACGAAGGATTTAACGGATGCCTCTTCCAAGATGGCAGAACGTCTCTATGCAAGTCAGCAGCAGCAAGGGCAGGGTCCTACTGCGGGTGCTGCAGGAGAGCAGCCTGAAGCAGGTAGCTCCGAGAAAAAAGAAAATGTCGTGGATGCCGAATTTGAAGAAGTGAAGGATGATAAAAAATAGAAAAATAACGCCCCCTTTGAAAAAGGGGGCAGCCGAGCTTAGCGAGGCGGGGGATTTTTAATGATAATGATTCAAAATAATATTTGCGATTAACCTATGTCAAAACGTGATTATTACGAAGTACTAGGCATTTCCCGAAATGCGAGCGTCGATGAAATTAAAAAATCCTTTCGCCGTCTTGCCATGAAGTATCACCCTGATCGTAATCCAAACGATAAACAAGCCGAAGAATACTTTAAAGAAGCAAGAGAAGCTTATGAAGTATTATCGGATGACCGAAGGCGTTCTGCTTATGATCAATTTGGTCACAGTGCAACAGAGCAAGGTGGCTTTGGCGGCATGGGCGGCATGAATTTCAGCGATATTTTTGGTGATATTTTTGGCGATATTTTTGGGGGTGGGCGGGCAGGTCCTGAACGCGGGTCCGATTTACGTTACCATTTAGAAATAACGCTCGAAAATGCGGTTTTTGGTAAAACCGTTGAAATTACTGTTCCAACGCTTGTGGCTTGTGTAGAATGTGGCGGCAATGGTACCCGAAAAGGTGCATCCCCTGTCACTTGTCAAGATTGTGGCGGTTATGGTCAAATTAGGATGCAGCAAGGCTTTTTTACCGTCCAGCAAACATGTCCCTCGTGCCGTGGGCGAGGTAAAGTCATTTTAGACCCTTGTATGGCTTGCCGTGGAAAGGGACGTCTCAAACAATCGAAAAAATTATCTGTTAAAATCCCGCCAGGTGTAGATACCGGGGATAGAATTCGTTTGAGTGGTGAAGGAGAGGCTGGCGAACCGGGCGCGATGCCGGGTGATTTATATGTTCAGATCACGGTGCGGGAGCACCCCTTGTTTGAACGAGATGGTACGAATTTACATTGTGAAGTGCCGATCAGTTTTGTGACAGCTGCACTGGGAGGGGAGTTGGATGTCCCTACATTGAATGGGCGCGTCAAATTAAAAGTTCCGAGTGAAACACAATCCGGTAAAGTGTTTCGATTAAAAGGCATGGGTGTGCCTTCAGTACGGGGTGGTGCCATAGGTGATTTAATGTGTAAAGTGGTGGTTGAAACACCGGTCAATCTGACGCATAAACAAAAAGAATTATTAACACAATTTGAAAAATCCATGTCGGCTGATAATAAACATACACCAAGATCAAGCTCATGGTTTGAGAGGGTAAAAAAATTTTTTGAAGGTATGTAAAGTGCCGTTTACAATTCTACTATGCTGGTCGAAAAGCAGCGATATACTGCGCTTCGCTGCTCGAATATCACTGATTTTCGACTCAGCCTAGCGAATTGTAAAACAGCACTTTAGTTAAAGAGGAATAAATGATGACAATGAAAAAGATACCAATGACAGTGCAGGGAGCTGCAAAGCTTCGTGAAGAATTACAACGATTAAAAACAGTGGACAGACCGCGAATTATTGATGCGATTGCCGAAGCGCGTTCACATGGTGATTTAAAAGAAAATGCGGAATATCATGCAGCGCGTGAACAACAAAGTTTTGTGGAAGGTCGCATTTTAGAAGTTGAAGGTAAATTGGGTGTCGCACAAATTATTGATGTGACGCAAATTGAAAATACAGGCAAAGTAATTTTTGGTACCACAGTTACTTTGGTGAATCAAAAAACAGAAGAATCTGTGAGTTATAAAATAGTCGGAGAAGATGAAGCCGATATTAATTTAACGAAAATTTCCATCACGTCCCCTATCGCACGTGCAATGATTGGTAAACATGTGGGTGAAATGATTGAGGTACGTGCACCGGAAGGTGTTGTGGAATATGAAATTGTGGAAGTGGTACACGCTTGATGCGAAAAAAAAGCAGTCGGCGGTGGTTAAAAGAGCATTTTAAAGATCAATATGTGAAAAAGGCTCAACACGAGGGTTTACGGTCACGGGCATATTTTAAATTAAGAGAAATGGATGAACGTGATAAATTGTTTGAGCCAGGCATGATAGTGGTAGATTTAGGTGCGTCCCCGGGTGGCTGGTCTGAATATGTTATTCAACGTGTGGGTAAAGGAGGACGTGTTATTGCACTAGATATTTTATCGATGGAGCCTATTTCAGGAGTAGAGTTTGTTCAGGGAGATTTCCAGGAAGAAAAAACCTTACAAAATCTATTGCAGCAATTAGGAGATAAAAAAGCCGATTGGGTTATTTCAGACATTGCACCAAATCTGAGCGGTATTGATAGTGTCGATCAACCTCGATCTATCGCATTGGCTGAACTTGGTTTAGATTTGGCCTTGCAGATATTAAATAAACAAGGTGGTTTATTAGTAAAAGTGTTTCAAGGTGAAGGATTTGATAGTTTTTTAGCTAATATGAAGCGTTGTTTTCGCAAAATTGTCATACGTAAGCCCAAAGCTTCACGTGGACGTTCGCGAGAGATTTACATTTTGGCAAGAGAGAAAATTGAAAAGGAAAAAATTTAACACTCCCTTCTCCCGGAGTGCTCTTTACGAGGGGAGAAGGGTCGGGGATGAGGGTTGTGCTTAGTATAACCAAAAACTGAATTCAAGGATGATGTTAGTTCGGATATGTCTGATGTTGCTATCGAACTCAATTTTCTTCGGGTATGATTATAGTTATGATTAGGTGGATTTAAGGGGTCCGCACGGTGAACGATACAATCAAAACGATACTGTTATGGATGGTTGCAGGTATTATCCTGGTCTCCGTATTTAATATATTTGGACCTCAACGCGAAAAAGAAGAGCGTTTAAGTTACACAACCTTTGTAAATGATGTTAAAAAAGGCAACGTAAGCTCGGTTGTGATTACCGACCAAGATGTTTCAGGGCAGATGCAAGACGGCAAACATTTTTCAACATACCTTCCAACGTCAAATGATTCAGTGCTTTTACAAGAGTTATTGGATAAGGGTGTGAATGTGTCAGGGCGTCCGCCTGAACAACCGGGTCTTTTAATGCATTTATTGAATCTTTTACCTTGGATTATCCTATTTGCCATTTGGATTTATGTTTTACGCCAACAAGCAGGGGTAGGACGCGGGGGTGCGTTTTCTTTCGGGCGCAGCCGTGCAAGATTATTGGGTGAAGACCAGGTCAAAGTGACTTTTGCAGATGTCGCAGGATGCGAAGAGGCAAAAGAAGAAGTCAAAGAATTGGTGGACTTTCTGCGTGATCCGGGTAAGTTCCAAAAACTGGGCGGTAAAATTCCTCAAGGTGTGCTTTTAGTCGGACCGCCAGGGACAGGTAAGACATTATTAGCAAAAGCCGTTGCAGGAGAGGCGAAAGTACCATTTTTTACTATCTCTGGTTCTGACTTTGTCGAAATGTTTGTGGGTGTTGGTGCCTCTCGTGTCCGCGATATGTTTGAACAAGCCAAAAAGCAAGCACCTTGCATCATTTTTATTGATGAAATTGATGCCGTCGGTCGTCATCGCGGTGCAGGGCTCGGGGGCGGTCATGATGAGCGCGAACAAACATTAAACCAATTATTGGTTGAAATGGATGGCTTTCAAGGTAATGAGGGTGTCATTGTGATTGCTGCGACTAACCGTCCTGATGTATTAGACAATGCGCTATTACGCCCTGGTCGTTTTGACCGCCAAGTGGTGGTAGGGCTTCCGGACGTGCGCGGACGTGAGCAAATCATACGCGTACACATGCGTAAAGTGCCTTTAGCGGACGATGTCGATCCTGCCATTATTGCACGCGGTACGCCAGGATTTTCAGGTGCTGATTTAGCGAATATTGTGAATGAAGCGGCGCTATTTGCAGCACGTGCCAATAAACGAACTGTTGGCATGGATGAGTTTGAAAAAGCGAAAGATAAAGTCATCATGGGTGCAGAACGTCGTTCTATGGTGATGAGTGAGTCCGAGAAAAAATTAACGGCTTATCATGAGGCAGGGCATGCAATTGTGGGTCTCATTGTGCCAGAACATGATCCTGTGCACAAAGTGACAATTATCCCGCGTGGACGCGCATTGGGTGTTACTATGTTTTTACCCGAAGGAGATAGATACAGTCATACAAAAGAATATTTAGAAAGTAAAATTTCAAGTTTATTTGGTGGCCGTATTGCAGAAGCGATTATCTTTGGTCCGGAAAAAGTGACGACAGGTGCTTCAAACGATATACAAAAAGCAACAGAACTCGCGCGTAACATGGTCACAAAGTGGGGTTTATCTGAAAAATTGGGACCACTCACTTTTGGTGAAGATGAGCGTGAAGTATTCTTAGGACATGCGGTCACGCGACATAAAGAAATTTCTGAAAATACATCTGGTATCATTGATCAAGAAGTCAGGGGTATTATTGATCGTAACTATCATCGTGCTGAAATGATATTGAAAGAAAACCTTGAAAAACTGCATGTGATGGCAGAAGCGCTTATTAAGTACGAAACGCTCAATATTGAACAAATTCAAGATGCCATGTCAGGAAGGCGTGTACGTGAACCCGCGGGGTGGTCGGAAGCGGATAACAAAGCTAACAAAGCCAGCAGAGAAGCAGGTACCACTTCTTCTTCAACGGATGGAAATTTGAAGGTGGATGCAGCACATGATGAAAGCGCAAATTAATCAATCGCTATCGCGAAAGCATTTTGGGACGGATGGAATTCGAGGCCGCGTAGGTGTTTGGCCAATCAATGCAGAATTTATTTTAAAACTAGGCTGGGCTGTCGGAAAAGTTTTGGCTCGTCAAGGCACGGGTAAAGTTTTAATTGGTAAAGATACCCGTATTTCAGGCTATATGTTTGAATCTGTATTGGAGGCAGGATTATCTGCAGCAGGGGTGGATACGCATTTATTAGGACCGATGCCGACACCTGCCATTGCGTATCTGACACGAACCCTTCGCGCATCAGCGGGTATTGTCATTAGTGCTTCACACAATCCTTATTATGATAACGGTATCAAATTTTTTTCATCCCTTGGAACAAAGCTTCCGGATGAAGTAGAACTTGCGATCGAAGAACAACTAGAACAACCCATGACAACGGTAGATTCTGCTCGATTGGGTAAAGCCATTCGAGTGGTAGATGCCCCCGGTCGTTATATTGAGTTTTGTAAGAGTACCGTTTCATCGGATGTCAATTTAAACGGTTTAAAAATCGTTGTGGATTGTGCAAATGGCGCAGCTTATCACATAGCACCCAATGTTTTTCAAGAACTAGGTGCTGAGGTGATTGAAATGAGTATCGAACCCAATGGGTTGAACATCAATTTAGAGTGTGGCGCCACCCACCCAGAAGCCCTAAAAGCACGTGTTTTACAAGAAAAAGCGCATTTAGGTATTGCGCTGGATGGCGATGGTGATCGTGTTATCATGATCGATGACCAAGGAAATATTTTAGATGGGGACGAACTGTTATACATTATTGTAAAACATCGTCTCGAATTTGGCATTTTAAAAGGCGGTATTGTAGGCACCGTCATGTCCAATATCGGACTTGAAAATGCGATGAAGGAATTGAATTTGCCGTTTGTGCGTGTCCCCGTGGGTGATCGTCATATCATGTCAGAATTAAATAAGCGCCAATGGTGCATCGGCGGAGAACCTTCTGGGCATATTATTTGTTTTGAAGCGTTGACAACGGGTGATGGTATTATTACTGCATTACAAGTGTTATCTGCGATGCGGCACAAACAACAAACGCTTAAACAAATAAAAAATGGTTTACAAAAATATCCACAAATACTTGTGAATGTCAAAATTGATGAAAATATCGACGTGCTCGTTAAACCACGTATTCAAGAAATGTTGAAAAATGTCCAAAATGAATTGGGTAACACCGGTCGGGTCTTGCTTCGTCGTTCAGGGACTGAGGCACTCATACGTGTGATGGTGGAAGGTGAAAATGAGGTACGCATTCATCAATTAGCGCATCAATTGGCGGCTGCTGTTACTGATGAAGTGAAGGGCCCTCTATGAAAATACCCCCTTTGAAAAAGGGGGTCGACGAGTGTCGCGAGGCGGGGGGATTTTGCAGCGTGCGCACGACGTCTCGCTTTTTCATACGAATTAGTATTTTTATTCTATCATTCATGGTGTCAACGGCGTTTGCAACCAAATTTGCGGAACCTGCTGCTGCGCACATATTTTCAAGCAATAAAAAATTTTATATCGATTTTAAGCCAGAGGCTCATGTTCAAAAAGTCGTGAAAGTAAATCCTCATCAAATAAAAAATATATGGTCTTTTTCATATCCGGTAGCTATGGATGATGTATTATTTCTTTCGAATAACGGTAAGCGTGTTTATGTGGTACGCTCGAAATATGTGAAAACAGACGATTTAAATAAACCTGCCATTTTTATTTTTAATTCAAACGGATTGCAAAAAACGTATTCTTATCGAGAAATCAGTATCCCACGAAAATATCACCCGAATGAAATGGGTCCCATTGGAGATTTTTGGCGTATTTGGCGGGGTAGCGTGACCATTCAGCAAGGCTTTTTGGTTATTCATACGGAAACCCTCACCCAACCCTCTCCCACCTCGTTTTATTGAAGAACCGTAAACTATCAGTGGGAGAGGGTTGGGTGAGGGGGATTCACCCGTGAATGGGTTGGTACCTGGCGGCGAGCTTTTTATTTTTGTAAGTGTAACTGTTTTAGCGGATATGAATCAGGTGTTAATTGTTGTTTTTCCACTATTAGACTTTCCAATAATTTATTCAAGGCTTCACTAAAGATGTTAACTTTCATTGTAGTTGAATCTTTTCTTAAATCAGTCGTGAGTTGTATTAATTTTTCTATTGCCTCTGGATCATCTATATTTGTTTTTTGAATAACATCCACTAGCATTCGCAGTGATTCTTTACACTTTTTGATTTGATTAGCGAAAAGTCCACTCTGCTCTGAACTTGTTTCTGGAAGTTGCTCATAACATTGATTAACGATATCCCCCAGTAACCTCTTAGGGTTGAAAATATTTTGTATTTTATTATTAAACTTTTCGCATAATACAAGATAAGGATTATCTGGTTTCAGTGCTTCACAGGTTAGTTTAGGTTTCCTTGCAGCCTCAATAAAAGTCCTATTGCTATCGCCATCACTACCACATCCACCAAAACATTTAGAAGTAAATAACATTTTTAAAAAAGCGTAAGGACTATTGATACTATCAATGGTCTTATGGTCAAGTTGTGTGAAATGCTTATACTTCTCTGCATTTTTCGGCTTAGGCTTAAATTCTGTTTTATCTTCTCTTATAAGATGATCTAAAGCGTCCATCGCCTCTTGTAACATTATGTGATCGAGTAGTCCTCCTGTCATACTGACATACTCAGCAGTTATTTCTTTAAGCATTGCTTTTAATTCTATAAGTTGTGCTTTATTGTTTATATTTTTCTGCTCATCTCTAGCAACCGTAGCAGGTGCAGGGTTGAAAATATTTTGTATTTTATTATTAAACTTTTCGCATAATATAAGATAAGGATCCTCTGGGTTCCGTTTTTTCTGGGTTACTATAGGGTGCCTTGCAGCCGCAATAAAAGTTCTATTTCCAGAACTACCACACCCACTAAAACATTCAGAAGTAAATAACATTTTTAAAAAAGCGTAAGGACTATTGATACTGTCAATGGTCTTATGGTCAAGTTGTGTGAGACACTTATACATCTCTGCATTTTTCGGCTTAGGCTTAAATTCTGTTTGATTTCTTATAAGATGATCTAAAGCGTCCATCGCCTCTCTTAACATTATGTGATCGAGTATTCCTCCTGACATAAGGGTATGCGCACCGGTTATTTCATCAAGCATTTCTTTTAAGTCTAGCATGTCTTTTAATTCTATAAGTTGTGCTTTATTGTTTATATTTTTCTGCTCATCTCTTAAGCTCAGATCGACTATCTCTTGACGTAGATTCATTATAAACCTCGCTTCATATTAATGATTGTAAAAATTGCACTCTAGCAAAAAAAATATAATATTTAAACATTATTTTTAGCAAAAAAATCTTTTCGCGGATTGTTTGTTGGGGTTTTTACTTAACTATGGACAGATTTGGATAATTTAGATGAACAGGATAGGCGTAGAAAAAGCAGAAGCATACAAGCAGTCAATCAGCAAAAAGTGTGTTACTAAAATTAGAAGGAACATTTCTACAAGATGAATATCCGGCTCTCAGTCAGGTAATAGAAAGCCGGATTTGCTTTAGAGAGCCATTTCTTTCAGCTTTCTGAGCGCTTTGATTTTAACAACTCTTCTCGCAGGTTTTGCTTTAACCATGATGGATTCACCCGTGAATGGGTTGATACCTGGACGAGCTTTGGTTGCCGGTTTATTCACAACATTGATCTTTAAAAGACCAGGTAAAGTAAATTTACCAGGACCACGATTTTTAACGTGAAGTTCAATCACAGTTCCAAACGCATCCATTACCGAAACTACATCTTTTTTCGCAAGACCAGTCAAATCCATGATAGCCTTAAGAATACCGCTTTTGGTTAATGGGTCTTTCACCACAGGCATTTTTGCTTTATGTGGTTTTTTTCCCGATTTTTTCGCTAATTTGGCAGAAGTTTTTTTCACAGCCATTTTCAATTCCTCTTAAAAGTCAAAATGATGCATTGCATACAATACCACATTTACATCTTTTTAACAGTGTTTTTTACTGAATTTATGCTTTTACATGCGATCTTTTGCATGCATGTTTAAAGGGTGGGATGGAAAAGGTTTAGTATTACGGGACTTGCTTGTTTTTAAGCATTACTATAAAATTCGACATCTTTTAATCTTGAATCTTTTCCATGAGGATGGAAGCAGTCGAATGAAAACATACAATGCAACAAAAGAAACTGCGCAGCATAATTGGTATATGGTGGATGCTGCGGGTAAAACGCTAGGCCGTCTTGCAAGCGAAGTTGCAAAACGTTTACGCGGCAAACACAAGCCAGAGTATACCCCGCATGTCGATACGGGTGACTACATCATTGTGATTAATGCGAGTCAGGTGAAAGTGACAGGTAAAAAGAACACGGATAAAGTATATTACAGCCATTCAGGTTATCCTGGAGGTGTCAAAGCGATCACCTTCGAACAATTACTTCAAAAACACCCTGAAAGAGTCATTGAAAAAGCAGTAAAAAACATGCTTCCTAAAAATCCTTTAGGTCGTGCAATGTATCGTAAGTTAAAAGTGTATGCGGGTACTGAGCATCCTCATGGGGCGCAGCAACCGCAAGTCCTTGATTTTGAAACGGAAGAATAATATGGCAGAAAAGCAATACTATGTTGGAACCGGTCGACGTAAAACATCGACTGCGCGTGTCTTTTTAAAACCGGGTACGGGTAATATTGTCGTCAATCAAAATACGTTAGATCAGTATTTTGGTCGTAAAACGGCTCGTATGATTGTTCGTCAACCGCTAGAAATCACCAATTTACAGGAAAAATTTGATATACTGGTCACAGTCGACGGCGGTGGAATCAGTGGTCAAGCGGGTGCTATTCGTCATGGTATCGCACGCGCTTTACTGAAATATGATGAAGAAACCGGGGACGACTCCAGTGGTGAGGGCTCATTACGTAAAATTCTACGTAAAGCGGGTTATTTAACGCGTGATGCACGTGAAGTAGAACGTAAGAAAGTAGGAAGGCATAAGGCGCGTAAAGGTACACAGTACTCTAAACGTTAAACAAGGACTTTTTTGGGGGATCGTCTAGCGGCAGGACTACGGACTCTGACTCCGTTAACCTAGGTTCGAATCCTAGTCCCCCAGCCAGAGCCCTAGAACGTTCATAATTTTTTTTGTGAGGGAAGCTCAAATGGCTATCGTTGCCAATAAGCGTTCGATAATGACATTGTATTCGGGTTCGCAAGATATCCATAGTCATCGTGTACGTATTGTTTTGGCTGAAAAAGGAGTTTCAGTTGAAGTGATCAATACGGATGTGTATGACAAGGACAAATTAGAGGATTTGTTGGAGTTAAATCCTTACGGTACTGCACCAACACTTGTGGATCGTGAACTCGTACTTTATGATGCAAATATCATTATGGAGTATTTAGACGAGCGTTTTCCACATCCACCGTTAATGCCGGTTTATCCTGTTGCGCGTGCAAAGACGCGATTGATGGTTTTCCGCATTGATCGTGAGTGGGGCGATTTGGTACGTAAGATTGAAAACAGTAAAACCTCTGAATCCCAAGCTGCTACCAAAGAATTGCGAAATTATCTCATCAAACTTGCTCCTGTATTTAGCAGCGGTGCATATTTTTTAAATGAAGATTTTTCGCTGGTGGATTGTTGTATTGCGCCTATTTTGTGGCGTCTGCCTGCATGGGGAATTACTTTACCCGGAGAAGCAAAAGCTGTCATGAAATATGCGGAGCGTATTTTTGCACGTGATTCATTTCAAGCAAGTTTAACAGAGACAGAACAAGATCTCAGAAAAATTTCTAATGCGGAAACCGCATAATCTTAAAGAGGACGTTATGTTATCCAATAAACCCTATTTGATTCGGGCATTTTATGAATGGATTGTTGACAGTGGATGTACGCCATTTCTTGTCATCAATGCAAACTATCCGCGATGTAAGGTGCCACTTGAACATGTTGAAAATGGTGAAATCACCCTGAATATTTCACCTGCTGCTATCCGTGACCTTAAAATTACCAATGAACTCGTGGAGTTTCGCGCGTCATTTTCTGGTGTAGTACATTTCATTTCAGCCTCGGTCAAAGCAGTACTTGCGATTTATGCACAGGAAAACCAGCAAGGCATGTTTTTTGATTATGAGGAAGCGGATGACGATGGTGTGGGTGGTGTAAATTTATTACCTTCTATTACTGCTTCTCAAACCGATAAAAAAGGTAAATCACATTTGAAGTTGGTGGAATAGTTTTTCTCTCATCAATGGCTATGGGTTCCTCCCACCGGGTTTATGAGGGAAGGATAGGACGGGGGGTGATGGGGGGGTTTTTCCTTGCAAAATACCTTGCTCCCAGCAAATTAATCAATAACCCAAAGGTCACCAAAATAGCGACAAGGATTTTCCAAAATGGTATAGGTTCATTTAAGATCCATGCTGAACTTAACATACCAACGACGGGTACCAATAACGTAAATGGTGCAATCGTTGCAACCGAGTGTCGGCTAAGCAGCCAGTTCCAAGCACCATAAGCGGTCCAAGTCGATAGATAAACCACATACAATATAGCGATTATGCCAAGCGCTGAGATATGCGTATAGCTTAAAATGATGGCTCCTGGTCCTTCAATCAATAAAGAAAAAAAGAATGTAGGAATACATGCGACAAAACTACCCCAAGCCACAAGCGCGAATGGATTCACATGTTTTAATTGCGCTGCAAAAAGATTTCCAACCCCCCAGGAGGCGGCTCCAGCAACCACTAAGAGGAATCCAAGCAATGAAATAGATTGATCTAAATGTATACCAACAAGTGCAATACCTGAAAAAGAAATCAAAGCACCACCAATTTGCCATAGGTGTAGTTTCTGTTTTAAGAAAATAGCCGCAAAAAATAGGCTAAAAAAGACTTGTGTTTGTATAAGGACGGAGGCAATGCTTGGCGTCATTCCCACATACATGCTGGTAAAAAGGCATGAAAATTGCAAACCGAAAATGGTCATGCCATATAATGCGACCATTTTGAATGGGACTTTCGGAAGCTTAATGAAAAATATGATAGGAATACTCGCCAGAAAAAAACGAATGGCGCAAAATAATAAGGGTGGAATTTCATCTAGGCCGTATTTAATAAAAATAAAATTAAATCCCCAGATGACGATGACGAGAATAGCTATCAAAAAATCTAATATGCGCATGTGTGTCTCTAGTGATCATGTCTCAGTCCGCAGGGGGCCAGCATGCTGGCATGACAGATGAAATTCAAAAAATCCACGTCTTTGGATTTGCAATCGGTTCATTTCGTGTTAAAGATTTAATGCCTTTGGCCATACGAATGATCCACCAGATGACCCATAAAGGGATTAAGATGAACCCAATCACGATGAATATCGTTGCACCGGCAATAATAAGATAAAGAAGGCCTATCCAAAAAGAACGAATCAAATATTGATAATGACTTTTTAAAATGGTTTTTGCATCGTTTTCAAAAATATAACCGAAAATCACGCCAATCAGAGGTAAATTTGGCATGATAAAAATGAGTAAATAAAGAATATAGATAATAAATGCAACTTTTTTAGTTGTAGGATCTTCGATAGGTTGTGTAATTTCGCGGTTTTCCATAGGGTGCCTCCTAATATATATTATAACGCAATTCTCAACGGGCGGGCACGCTTTGCTTCGCCTGTCCTACGTTTTTGAAACTGTCACATATGAGAATAATTTGATCACACTTTGGACACCTCGGGTTTCTTTCGCAATTTGAACAGCAACATCTGCTTCATCGTGCGGTATTATCCCCATTAAATATACCGTTCCGTTTTCAGTGATGACTTTGATAAGATTTGGGTCAATTTCGTCAGCTGCCACATATTGTGCTTTGATTTTAGTCGTTATCCAAGCGTCACTGAGTTCCGTCAATATTGAAATGGGATTCGTGACTTCTGCAAAATTATAAACTTCCCTATCATCAGCGATTTTTTTGACGAGTTTGCCGATCTCATGTTTCTGCCACGCCTGTGGTGCTTGCCCGGTAATTAACATCACATTGTTAAAGGATGAAATAGAAAGATTGGTATCTTTAAAAGCATCATTTTTAAGACGCATCTCACGATAAGCTTTAAGTGTTGCATAATGGTTGCTGATTTTTTTTTGCAGGTTATGGTGGTCATAAAGCGCTTGTGCGCCTGTCATTGCGACCCCTGTGTAAGTGCAAGATGTCAGTAGGAAACTCAGAATGAATAAAAAACTTAGCTTTACAAAGATAAATCTTTCCATTCGATGTCCTTATCCGTCGTCCCGTGATGTTTTTACACGGGATCTCTTTACTCGGGCACGCGATCCCGTGTAAAAGCATCACGGGACGAATACTGAAAAATCTTAATCACACGCTGTACACCATGCACTTGCCGTGCAATATCAACAGCAATTTCCCATTGCTCTCGATTCACTGTTCCCATCAAATAAACGATGCCATTTTCTGTCACGACTTTTATGGTGCCTGACTGTAAATCTTTTGTCGCAAGCATTTGCGTCTTTATTTTCGCTGTGATCCAAGCATCACTCGCTTGGGTCAATGTAGAAGTGGGTTGCTTAATACTGATTTGGTTATAAATGCGTTTAATGTTCGGTACACCGCGCACAATATGTTCTGCCATTTGGCGTATTCTTGGGTCGGGTGCTTCACCCGTGAGTAATACCACTTGATTGAAGCAGGTGACTTCAATATGTGCATTGTCATGCACTTCAACATCTTGGTTTAATCTATCGTTTGCGATTTTCGTAATGCGTTCATCAGTAAGAATTTTTTCAATTTTACGATGATCGTAAACAATCGCAACCCCTGCAGCACCAGCGGCGGCACCCGCAATAAAAAAACAACTTTGAAGACAAAGAGACAAAACAATAATCAAAAGCGCATTTTTCATGGCGCAACATCTCCGTGACCAAATAATTGATAATCAACTGTATCACACATGCAGTGAATAATGAGCAAATGTGTTTCTTGAATACGCGCGGTATCGTACGCAGGAACACGAATTTCAATATCACTTTCACGTAAAATACCTGGAATTTTACCACCATCATATCCGGTCATGGCAATAACATTTAAGTTCCTATCATGAGCTGCTTTGATGGCATTTAAAATATTGATGGAATTACCGCTTGTTGAGATAGCTAATAAAATATCATTGGTTTGTCCAAGGGCGCGTAATTGTTTCGCAAAGACTTCGTTATAACTATTATCGTTGGCAATGCTTGTTAGGGTTGCCATATCTGCTGTGAGTGCAATCGCAGGTAAACTGGGTCTTTCGTGTTTAAAACGATTCAACATTTCGGAGGAAAAATGTAAGGCATCACAAGCAGAACCCCCATTGCCGCAGGTTAAAATTTTATTACCGTCTAATAAACATTTGACAATTTTTTCGCAGGCAGCACCCACGGTTGGCAATATCGTATCCGCCGCATTAATTTTGGTTTGTATACTTTCGCTAAAATTATGTTTAATTCGTTCTATCATGTTCATCTTAAGAAAATGCGTCTTTAATCCAGTCGATATTATGACTGGAAAATCCGATGACATCAAATCGGCAGTTGATGGTATCGATCAAATTTTTTGTTTGTAAATAATAAGTGCCTGATTGCAAGAGCTTTTGTTGCTTAAAATGATCAATACTTTCGATCGCATTTCCGTAATGCGCGTAAGATCGCGCTCGTACTTCGATAAAGACAATTTCATCCCGGTCTAACATAATTAAATCAATTTCACCGTAAGGGCAGTAATAATTTTGTTCAATTAATTGTAAGCCTTGTTTTTGTAAGTATTTTAATGCAGATTGCTCATTATCTCGCCCAATTTGTGTTTTACTTAAGTATTTCATGTTATGATTTCTCGCTTTCATTAAGGGTTTTTTTGTGATTGGAACGCTATACATTGTGGCAACGCCGCTCGGTAATTTACAAGATATGACGCTTCGAGCGATCACGACGTTGAAGAATGTGGATACGATTTTTGCTGAAGATACGCGTCACAGTTTACCATTATTGCAACACTTTTCAATCGAGAAGCCGTTAATTTCCCTACATGAACATAATGAAGAAAAACGCATTCCACGCCTAATCGAGGAATTATTGCAAGGAAAATCGATTGCTTTGATCAGTGATGCAGGAACCCCTTTAATCAGTGATCCTGGATTCCATCTTGTGAAAGAGGCAAGAAATGCAGGCATTCAAATAGTGCCTATTCCGGGTCCTTGTGCTGCGATTGCGGCTTTAAGTGTTTCAGGGTTACCCACAGACCGCTTCGTTTTTGAAGGTTTTTTACCGAATAAAAGCACGGCTCGTAAAGAACGTTTATCGGACTTAAAAAATGAAACGCGCACATTGATTTTTTATGAAGCGCCACACCGTATTCTTGATCTTTTAAAAGATGCTGAAGAGATTTTTGGCAAAGACCGGACAGCGGTAGTCGCACGTGAAATCACAAAAATGTTTGAAACCATTCATGGTGCAACCCTCGCGGAATTGTTGGAATGGGTGAAACAAGATAAAAATCGCGAACGCGGTGAAATGGTATTATTGGTGGAAGGCGCAAAAATAGCGGAAAAAGATTTTTTAGAAGGTGAGCGAGTTTTAAAAATCCTTTTAGAGGAGATTCCTTTAAAACAAGCTGTCGAAATCACAGCAAAAATTACGGGCGAAAGAAAAAATTCTCTTTATCAAACGGCCTTATTATTAAAAAAATTTTAACGGTGTCGACGAATATATAAACAGAATTTTTCTTCCGCTTCTAAGTCTTTTTCTACTTGTTCTTCTAATGCTAGCGGTTTTTCTAATCCGCTTTTTAAAGACTCAATCTCTGACTTTGGAAAAAAATCACCGACTTCCACGGCTTTAATAATCTGGTTTCGTTCGTCTTCAGAAAGCTTTGCTTTTGAGATTTCTAGTTTAAGAGAGGATGATGATAGGCTTTTCTCTTCACTAATCGGCGTATCATCCAAATCAGAATCAGATGACTCATCATCTGATGACATTGGGCTGTCAGGGAGCGTTTTTTTGTTTATCTTTTGAATAACAGCATCAATCTTGGAATCGTGCAAAAACGCATTTTTTTCTTTTTCACTGACAAAATTCAAAATGAGGAAGTTACCATTGTATTGAATTTTTTTTGGTTTATAGAATCGATTCATATAATCACTCTGTTTTAAATAAATTAATATGCACTTTACTCTCACCGTTACAAATTATATTGACAATGTAGCATATTTAATTAAGATACTTAATTCAACATAAAATAAGGAAATTTTATGACTAAGCCCATCACTGGCGAGTTTTGTTGGAATGAACTTGCTACCCATGACGTTCAAAAAGCCAAAGATTTTTATGGAAAAATGTTTGATTGGGAATTTAAAGATATTAAAACAGAAGAAATGCAATATACCATCGTAAAATCCAACGACAAAGAATTTGCAGGTATGTGGCAAATCCCGCAGGATAAACAAATTCCACCGCATTGGATGTCTTATATTTTAGTGTCGGATGTGAAAGCCGCATTAGAAAAAGCACAAAATAATGGTGCTACCGTAAAAGTTGAGATTACAAAAGCAGGCGAGATGGGGCATTTTGCAATTATCATTGACCCTATAGGCGCGCATGTTGCCTTGTGGGAACCTTCGAAGAAAGAATAAAGCGAGCTTCAGGTTTGTCCAAAATCAAACAAACCTGCATTATTTGATTTATTTCTGGTTGCAGTTCCACCAAATCCATGATGGACATTGACGTGTTTATCGCAGTTAGGCATTATCCTTAAAAACAACAATAAGGAATAAAACAATGGATAATAGAAAAATAAAGAAAGTATTTTTTATCTCTGAAAATCGTAAAGCTATTTGTACGAAAGAAAAAATAGATATTTGTGATAACAAGAATAACATCGAAAAAACCTTTGAAAGCAAAAATTGTGATTTATTCAAAGTTAAAAACAGTAATTTCCTCGCTTATATCGAATATGAGCCGATTAAACCAAGAGATCCAAGGGCAAGACGAGATGCCATCACAGCGCATGATTTAATAGGAAAAGGAAAGACTACGCTCATTGATGCAGAAACATTAACAGTCGTTGAAGAAATACCGCATCCTCTCATCAATCCTGTCGCATTGCAGGAAAATAAAGTGATTGTGGGCTTATGTGGTTTACATGTCGTGAGTTATGTTCGAGAATCCAAGATTTTGTATAAAGATGACCATCCCATGTTCTGTAATAATCGGGATTTTTTTGTTTTGAGTGATACACATTTTGGTGTTTTAAATATTTATTCTCTTCACCCCGGCATCAGCACTTTGAATGTTTTTTACTTTAAAGATCACCGGAATCAACCGCCTGATTTTATAGGAGATTGTTTGTATGTTTGTGGTATTTTTCCATTAATGAACGGTCAGTTTTTTATGCATTCGCATAAAGATGGCGTATTCAAAATGGGTATTTATGAATATGATAATCGCTTAACTGCAATCCGTGAAATCGTATGTTCTCATTATATTATTTTTTCAGAACTTTTATTGTTATCGGATAATGTGACCCTGATTGGTCGATCAAAAGATAATATTTTTTATTTGATAGATACAAATACATTTTCTATAGAAACACTTCCATTGAAATTAGATTCTATCGTTCAAATGGCTTTAACCCACAATGGAAATCTTATTGGCGTCAAACAGGATGGTCAATATCTCGATTTAGATCAATGCATTTTGAAATATTCCCAAACGCGTGCGATTTTATATCGAGACACAGATTTTCCTGTGGAAATGATTAATATCATCACAGGATATGAAGGAAGTTACCGACGATTTTTTGAGGTAATGTCGCCTGTGCGGGAAGTATTAAATCGTGATACGGCGTTCTCCCAAGATGTCTCAAGCGTCATCTCTGATTATGATGGACGTTATGTAAAATTTTCTGGAAATACCTCAGAGATTGTAGAGAAAGAACCTGAAGCAGGCATGACAACCCGTAAAAATATGTTATGATACTGCCGAGCTGGCCGAGGCAGTCGCTGTTTATCGTTAAACTTAAGCAGAGGAAAGTCCGGGCTCCATCGGGCAAAGTGCCAGGTAACCCCTGGGAGATGTGAATCTACGGAAAGTGCCACAGAAAATATACCGCCTAACTATGAGTTGCCTAAAATTGTAGGCAGCTTATAAGGGTAAGGGTGAAAAGGTGCGGTAAGAGCGCACCGCGCAATTGGTAACAATTGTGGCATGGAAAACCCCACTTGGAGCAAGACCAAATAGGAGCGATTGAAATTTTTTTAAAATTTCCACATGCGGCCCGCATGTTTCGCTCGGGTAGGTCGCTTGAGATACTTGGCGACGAGTGTCCTAGATAAATGGCTGTCCACGACAGAACCCGGCTTATTGGCTGGCTCTTTTAAATCGTGCCCGTGTGCGTGCCCGCGTGCGTCTTTTCTTCGGACAGGAAAAGACGCACGCGGGCACGGGCACGGGCACGCACACGGGCACGATTTTTTCAATCAATACCACGCCCATTTAGTAATAACCCTAACCCCAATCAGTAAGCAATTTTGTGGGATAAAGTGGTTTATTGTGGCGGATTGTGGTATATTCTGAGTATATAAAGTGATTACTAGAAAGAGGGCTGTGCAAAAAGTGAGGGATGCAACATGTTTCGAGGTGTTAACGCCGTAAACATCGATGCGAAAGGCAGAATCGTCATGCCGACGAGGTATCGCGAAGGTTTACAAGGCGAAAACAATGGACGTCTCGTCATGACTATCGACACTGAAGAACGTTGCCTTTTATTGTATCCGCTTATTGCGTGGGAAGTGATTGAAAGTAAACTTGCAGAATTACCTAGTTTTAATTCGAAAGCGCGTCGTATTCAACGTTTATTAATTGGTCATGCAACAGAAAGTGAATTGGACAATAATGGACGTATTCTTTTACCCCCATTATTACGTGAATATGCAGGACTCCAAAAACATGCAGTCCTTGTGGGTCAAGGTCAAAAATTTGAATTGTGGGATGAAACGCATTGGCAAGAACGACGTTCCGCGTGGCTTGCGGGAGAGTCATTGTTAGATGACGCAATGTTGCCAGACGAGTTAAAATCAATATCATTGTGACGGATTTCATTTTATGGTGGCAGTCCGAATGAAGGAAAGAACACTTGAACATCAGCCGGTGCTATTGCAAGCGGTATTAGACAATCTTGCAATAAAAGCGTCAGGCGTTTATGTGGATGCTACCTTTGGTCGTGGCGGACACGCAAAAGCTATTTTGGATCACTTAGGTCCAACGGGGCGCTTATTGGCAATGGACAAAGATCCGGATGCAATCTCTTTTGCGTGTCAGCATTTTTCGAAGGATAAAAGATTTACGATTCAACAAGGATCTTTTAAAGATTTGCATGCTTTTCTCCAAAAAGAAAAGTTTGAAGGAAACGTGGATGGAATTTTATTTGATTTGGGTGTTTCATCACCCCAATTAGAAAATGCAACACGGGGCTTTAGTTTTTTACATTCCGGTCCCCTCGATATGCGAATGGATAATACAAAAGGCATGCGAGCTTCAGAATGGATTTCTAAAGTGAGTGAAAAAGAATTGGCGAATGTACTATGGGAGTATGGTGAAGAACGGTTTGCAAAAAAAATTTCGCGAGCCATTATAAAAGCACGAGATGAAATATCCATTACCACAACGGAAGCACTTGCGAAGATTATCGCAAAAGCGCATCCTGCATGGCAAAAAGGAAAACATCCTGCGACAAAAAGTTTTCAAGCAATACGCATCAAAATCAATGATGAGTTAAAAGATTTGCATGAAGGTTTAGAGGAAAGTAAAAGGGCACTAAAGATTGGCGGTCGTTTATGCGTGATCAGTTTTCATTCTTTGGAAGATCGTATTGTGAAGCATTTTATTCAACCACCGGTTGAGAGTAGCATGCTTCACGCCCCATTACCGATCAAGTATACACCATGCGAAAAAACATTTAAAAAAATGGGACGTGCGATTAAACCAACGGATGAAGAGATACGAATGAACGGAAGATCAAGAAGCGCAATATTACGTGTGGGGGAAAAGATATCATGAATGCAGCAGCGCGGTTAGTGAATCACCAAGGTGTATTATCCCGTGGCTGGATTATTTCAGTATTTTTAACACCCTATCATTTTATTTTGGTCGTTTTGATTGTCATGATTTTAGGGTCTGCCTTAGGGTTGGTTTATTTTACGAATAGTGCACGCAGCATCAATGCGAATTATCAAAAAACACTCACAGAACATGATCGGTTACATTTGGAATGGGGTCAATTGTTATTGGAAAAAAGCACCCTCACAATGCAGGCACGCATTCAAAGTTTTTCTGAAAATCGCCTAGGGATGGCATTTCCGGATAGTAAAGTGGTGGTCGTGATTGATCATCAGTAAGCTAGGGGGGCAGGCCTGACTTGTTGATACATCTGTCATGCCAGCTAAAAGCATGCTGGCATGACAGGTGGGTGTGCATGCTGGGCATGACAATAGCAACAATTTAGGATTACATGTGAAAATCTATATTCCTTACATCGCATGGCGATTTCATTTATTTGTTTTTTGCATGATTTTGATTTCAACGTTACTTATCGTACGAATCATTGATTTAACCATTTTTCAAAAAACTTTTTTACAAATGAAAGGAAATGCGCGGGTGATTCGCTCAGTGATACAACCGTCATTTCGCGGCATGATTTTGGATCGTAATGGTTATCCACTTGCCATTAGCGCAAGTGTCTATTCCGTGTGGATGAATCCCCAAGAATTTGATAAATCGACACAAGATTTGAAAACATTAAGCCAATTTCTTGGTCTAAAATCTTCTTACATTAAAAATTTATTTGCACGTTATGAAGATTCATCAAAAGAATTTGTGTATTTGAAACGTGATATTGCGCCACCCATAGCTAAAAAAATAAAAAAACTCAACATTCCTGGCATTTATTTACAAGAAGATTTTAAGCGTTTTTATCCTGAGGGGGAGGTCCTTTCTCATGTCATTGGATTTACGAATATCGATGATCGTGGACAAGAAGGATTAGAGCTCGTACATGATCAATGGTTAATGGGGACCCCCGGTAAAAAAATTGTGATTAAGGATCGATTGGGTCGAGTCGTGTCCGATTTGAAAAATGTACAAGATTTAAAATCTGGACATGATCTTGTGTTAAGTATCAGTCGTAGTATTCAGTACCTTGCTTATCGAGAACTGTTAGCAGGCGTAAAAGCGAATGATGCGGATTCAGGATCTGTGGTTATCATCGATGTCAAAACAGGCGAAATTCTCGCGATGGCAAATCAACCTTCCTTTAATCCAAATAACAGACCATTAACAACAAGTGATGCTATTCGGAATCGCGCAGTAACAGATGTGTTTGAGCCAGGCTCTACCATCAAAGCGTTTAGTGTTGCGAGTGCACTTGATAGTGGTCTTTATCAACCGGATACGATGGTTGATACGAGTCCTGGGTATATTCAAGTAGGGAAAAAAATATTACGCGATGAGCACAATAATGGAATATTATCTTTGACGAAAATATTACAGATTTCAAGTAATGTGGGCATGACAAAAGTCATTTTATCTTTACCGCCGAATGAATTATTAAATATGCTGCATAAGGTGGGATTTGGTGAAATGACCAATATCGGATTGCCAGGAGAGCGTTCCGGCACATTGGTTCCGCATAATAATTGGGGATTGATTTCTCCTGCTACTATGGGATTTGGCTATGGGATTTCAGTGACGGCATTACAGTTAGCCGAAGCCTATGCAGTGCTTGCCAACCATGGTGTAAAAATGCCTTTATCGATTTTACGTCAAGATCAGCCGGGAGCAGGTGTCCGCGTGATGGATCAGAATGTTGCCGACCAAATGTTAGAGATTTTAGAATCTGTCGTTCAAAAAGGAGGTACGGGCGAACGTGCGCGTATTTCCGGCTACCGCATTGCTGGAAAAACAGGTACGGCGTGGATGACAGGACCCAATGGATATGATAAACATCGTTATGTTTCTTCCTTTGTAGGTGTTGCCCCCGCAAGTTCCCCGCGTTATGTCATTGCGGTGGTGATTCAAAATCCCAAAGCGGGCAATTATTATGGTGGATATGTGTCGGGACCCATATTTCGGAAAATTATGGAAGGGACTTTGCATTTATTGAATGTCCCGCCGGATGATGTAGAATTGACATAATATTTGTAACTCCATCACCGTCATTGCGAGGATCGTCAGCGACGAAGTAATCTAGAGGACTTTCTGGATTGCTTCGTCGCTGACGATCCTTGCAATGACGGGGGGTAAATCTATGACACTTTCCGAACTACTGCAAGCAGTACCGCCTTTTCCTGACCTTCAAATTTCTGGTCTCACCCTCGACAGTCGTTTAGTTAAACCAGGGGATATTTTTTGTGCAATCAAGGGAACCCAGTTGGATGGACAGAAATTTATTGAAGATGCGATCACACGTGGCGCGGTTGCTGTTTTGACTGACGAATCGACGAATAAAACATATACTGTTCCTGTGATAACAATGCCGAATTTGCGGCAAAAAATCAGCGCTATTGGAGGACGTTTTTATGATTATCCTGCGAAAGCGTTAGAAATTGTGGGGGTGACGGGCACAAATGGCAAAACCTCTTGCACACAGTTTATTGGCAGTGCATTAAAACAATTAAATATTTCCTGCGGTGTCATTGGCACATTAGGCAGTGGATTATATGGAAACATTCAATCGGGATCTTTGACGACGCCTGATGCTTTTACGCTGCAAAAAACGTTTGCCGATTGGCGTGATCGGGGTGTGCGCCATGTAGCAATGGAAGTTTCTTCGCATGGATTAGATCAGGGACGGGTGAATGATATTCCTTTTACGGTGGGAATTTTCACTAATTTGACAAGAGATCATTTGGATTATCATGGCACCATGGAAGCCTATGGAAATGCAAAAAAGAAATTATTTATCAATCCATTACTGAAAAATGCGGTGGTGAATTACGATGATCCGTTTGGGAGGGCGTTGATTGATGAATTAAAGCAGGATGTTTTTGCTTATTCTATGATCCCGCGGACAAGCCGCGGGACGACGGTTATAGGTTGGATTTTAGCAAACAATATCAAACAAGATGATAGTGGCCTGCACGCTGAAATAATCACCCCTTGGGGTCAAGGCGAATTACTGACGACTTTAATTGGACAATTCAATTTAAGCAATTTATTGGCCGTTTTGACCACACTTTGTTTATTAAAAATACCATTTGAAAAAGCATTATACGGTATATCACAATTGAGTGCAGTTCCTGGTAGAATGGAGCGTTTTGGGGGTGAGAATAAACCGCTGGTGATTGTCGATTACTCCCATACACCAGACTCCCTTGAAAAAGCACTCAAAGCGATCCGCTTACATTGCAAAGGTAAATTGTATTGCGTGTTTGGGTGTGGCGGAGATCGCGACCGCGGAAAAAGGCCTCTCATGGCTAAAATTGCAGAAAGCTATGCGGATTATGTCACTGTCACGGACGATAATCCGCGAGAAGAGGATCCTGATCAAATTACTTATGACATATTTCAGGGTTTTTCTCATTCAGATAATATCATATTACAACATGATCGTTCTAAAGCGATTCAGAACGTAATACAATATGCTAAACCGAATGATTGTATTTTAATCGCAGGAAAAGGTGCTGAAATGTACCAGCTCATTGGTGATAAAAAAATTCCATTTAATGACGCAGAAGAAGTCATATCTGCATTAGGAGAAAAAAGTAATGCTCGTTTGGATTAGCGAATATTTAGCGCAATATTTTCATGTTTTCCACGTGGTTCAATATCTTACTTTTCGTGCCATCTTAGGCGCACTCACGGCGCTTTTTATTGCATTACTGGTTGGACCGTCGATGATACGCCGGTTAAGTCAATATAAAGTGGGGCAAGTGGTTCGTGAGGATGGTCCGCAAAGTCATTTATCCAAAAGCGGCACACCGACCATGGGGGGATCGTTGGTACTCATTGCAATCGCCTTCAGTACTTTGTTATGGGGAGATTTGTCGAATCGTTATGTTTGGCTAGTTTTGCTTGTCACGATCGGATTTGGTGCGATTGGCTGGTGCGATGATTATTTAAAATTAGTCAAAAAAAATAGCCGCGGACTTCCTGCACGTCAAAAATATTTATACCAATCTTTGATAGGACTGGCTGCCGCATTTTATCTTTATTTTACAGCCACATTACCGGTTGAAACCCAATTGGTTTTTCCCTTCTTTAAACACATGCTATGGCCACTCGGTCCTTTCTTTATTGTGGTGGCTTATTTTGTTATTGTGGGTACGAGTAATGCGGTCAATTTAACGGATGGTTTAGATGGTTTAGCGATTTTACCCGCGGTGATGGTCGCGGCTGCCTTAGGTATTTTTGCTTATGCGACAGGCAATTGGCAATTTGCCAATTATCTTGCGATTCCGTATGTGTCAGGTACTGGGGAAATAGCGGTATTTTGTAGTGCGATGGTGGGGGCAGGATTGGGTTTTCTTTGGTTTAATACGTATCCTGCGCAAGTATTTATGGGTGATGTCGGTGCATTATCCTTAGGTGCAGCATTAGGTATCATTGCCGTTATTGTTCGACAGGAATTGATTTTATTTTTAATGGGCGGCATTTTTGTATTAGAAACCGTGTCAGTGATTTTACAAGTGGCCTCATTTAAATTAACAGGCAAACGTATTTTTCGCATGGCACCCATTCATCATCATTTTGAATTGAAAGGATGGCCTGAACCCCGCGTGATCGTTCGTTTTTGGATTATTACATTTATTTTGGTGTTGTGTGGTTTGGCTACGTTAAAGTTACGGTAGATTCAAATTTCTGTCATGCCAGCTAAAAACATGCTGGCATGACAGATTTTAGAAGGATTCATATGTATATTATTATAGGTTTAGGTGCGACAGGACTCTCCTGTGCCCGCTATTTAAAATCTGAAGATATTCCTTTTGCGGTGATAGATACACGTCCAAATCCACCGCATCTTGAGGAATTTAAAAAAGCGTATCCCGATGTACCTTTGTCGCTCGGTGCTTTAGATGGAAATTTATTGGATCAAGCATCCAGTGTGATTATCAGTCCTGGTCTTTCTATCAAAAATCCTGCGATTCTACGACAAATTTCAAAGGGGACACCGGTCATTGGTGATATTGAATTATTTGCATTAAAAACCAAAGTGCCAACGATTGCAATCACCGGTACGAATGCAAAAAGCACTGTAACGACACTTGTGTATGAAATGGCTAAAACCGCTGGATTTAAGGTAAAAGTCGGTGGCAACTTAGGAACACCGGCGTTGGATTTATTGGGAGAAGAGAAAACAGAATTATTTGTATTGGAGTTATCGAGCTTCCAGCTTGAAACCACATTTTCATTAAAGCCTACAATTGCATCAGTTTTGAATGTGACACCCGATCATATGGATCGCTATGCTACTTTTGAAGATTATGCGAGCGCCAAAAGACATATTTATTCTGATTGTGAAATTGCAGTTTGTAATCGTGACGATCCATTCACAGATTGTGGAAAAACCTTTCATAAACAAAAACTACAATTTACCTTAAATAACCCCCGTGACGATGAATTTGGTTTAATCGAAAATCATGGAAAATTTTATTTGGCACACGGGAGTGAAGTGCTTTTACCCGTAGAAGAATTACCGATCTTAGGAAAACATTTTCAAGCGAATGCGCTTGCCGCACTTGCGATTGGTTATGGCTTTGGATTGCCGAAAGAGGCTATGTTAAACGCACTGAAATGTTTTAAAGGTTTACCGCATCGGGTTCAACTGGTGCGAGGAAGACAGGGCGTGCTTTGGTATAACGATTCTAAGGGCACAAATGTAGGCGCAACACTTGCGGCAATTGAAGGATTGGGGGGCGTGATCAAAGGAAAATTGATTTTGATTGCAGGAGGGGTGGGTAAAAATGCAGATTTTTCATCTTTAATCCCCTCTATTGAAAAATACGTCAAAGCAGTGATTCTCATCGGACAAGATGCAAATATTATCGCGAATGTATTAGGCAGTTCTGTCCCTATTCAATTTGCAAAATCGATGGAAGAAGCCGTTTTGATTGCAGCAAATTGTGCTGAAGCAGGTGACAGTGTATTGCTTTCACCCGCGTCAGCGAGTTTTGATATGTTCAAGAATTTCGAACATCGTGGAAGTGTTTTTATGGATATCGTCAATGCGCTCTCATCTTAATCGTCACGAAAGATCCGTCACACCGCCCGTACCTTACGATCATTGGTTAATTTTCACCGTTATTTGTTTGATGAGTATCGGGTTATTGATGGTGGCTTCTGCATCTATTGTGATTTCAGATACGCAATTGCATCAGCCTTTTTATTATTTATATCGTCAATTGGCAGGTCTTATTTTAGGCCTCTTAATGGGCGGCATTGTTATTCAATTTGAAATCGCAACATGGCAAAAGGTGACGGGCATTATGCTCTTCGGCGCCATTTTTTTATTAATTTTGGTATTGATTCCTGGCGTGGGGCATGTGGTGAAAGGCAGTGCGCGTTGGTTAGGTGTAGGCGTATTTCGCATTCAGGCATCTGAATTCGCAAAATTTGCGGTGGTACTTTATATTGCACATTATTCTGTTCGAAAGAACGCAGAAATTAAAACCTACCTAAAAGGTTTTATGAGACCGTTCGGTATATTGGTTTTGGTTTCACTTTTATTATTACGAGAGCCAGATTTTGGCGCGACGGTTGTTATCATGACAACTGCGTTGGGTATGATGTTTTTAGCAGGAATGCGTTTACAGCACTTTTTATTCTTATTTATTTTAATATTGGCGGCTTTTATTATTTTAGCAATGACGGAGCCTTATCGTTTAGAACGTTTAACCACTTTTATGAATCCTTGGGAGAATGCTTATCATAGCGGTTATCAATTAACACAATCTTTGATTGCATTTGGACGCGGCGGTTGGTTTGGTGTGGGTTTAGGGAAAAGTATTCAAAAACTATTTTATTTACCCGAGGCACATACGGATTTTGTTTTTGCAGTGATCGCAGAAGAATTTGGTTTAATGGGCGCCTTAATTATCATTTTTTTATTTACTTTTTTAGTACTACGTATATTTTGGATTGGACGTGAAGCGCTCCGATTAGGAAAACCTTTTGCGGGTTTTATCGCGTATGGTTTTGCTTTATGGATTGCCATACAATTTACGGTCAGTATTGGTGTGAATACGGGTGTTTTACCGACAAAAGGTTTGACACTTCCCTTGGTGAGTTATGGTGGGAATAGTATGCTTATGAGTTGTGTCGTGATTGCGATGCTTCTTCGAATAGATTATGAAAATCGTACCAGCAAATTAGGGCTAGGCAATGCGTAAATTACAACGTGTACTCATCATGGCTGGCGGGACAGGTGGACATGTGTTTCCTGGTCTTGCGGTTGCAAATCATTTTAAAGCGCAAGGAATAGTGGTTGATTGGTTGGGTACGGAAAAAGGATTAGAGGCAAAAGTCGTAAAAGAAGCAGGTTTCTCGCTGCATTTTATTCGTATTCATGGGGTTCGCCGAACCCATTTTATGAATAAACTCTTTGCACCTTGGTTTCTTATGCTTGCGACGTTGGACGCATTTAAAAAAATACGTCAATTAAAACCGGATTTGGTGATAGGCATGGGGGGGTTTGTCAGTGGTCCAGGGGGAATTGCCGCATTTCTTTTACGTAAAAAACTCATTATTCATGAACAAAACGCAAAACCAGGCCTCACAAACTTTTATCTTTCAAAAATTGCGACAAAGGTACTAGAGGGTTTTCCTTATACCTTCAAATCACGTACGAATGTGATGACGGTTGGAAATCCTGTGCGTCGTGAAATTGAAGATTTAGATGCACCGAAAGATCGTTTTCAGAAACGCGCTAAACCTGTTCGTTTATTAGTGTTTGGCGGGAGTTTGGGTGCAAAAGCGATAAATGAGCTTTTACCTGCAGCGCTTCAAAAATTGCCAGCCGACATTCGCCCGCTTGTTTATCATCAAGCGGGTGAATTACAGTACAATCCTACGAAAGAAGCGTACGCGACACGTGGCATTGAAGCGCAGGTGGTTCCTTTTATTCATGAAATGGCTAAGGCATATGCTTGGGCAGATATGGTATTATGTCGTGCGGGAGCGCTCACGATTGCCGAACTTTGTACCGCCGGGATTGGCGCAATATTGATACCTTATCCTTATGCGGTGGATGATCATCAAACCGAGAATGCGAAATATATGTCAAATCATCAGGCAGCAATATTGGTACAGCAAGATACGTTAACAGAAGATGTATTGGCGGATATGCTGCAAGAATTATGTCTATCGGATGAAAGACGCATTGCGATGGCTAGCGCTGCTTACCAATTACGAACAGATTCTGTTGCTGAAAAAATTTTAAACATCTGTAGGGAGGTTTTTCATTGAGTTGGACATTTGAAATGGGGCGAGTGAAACATATTCACTTTGTCGGAATTGGCGGTGTTGGAATGGCGGGTATCGCTGAAGTCTTGTTGAGCCAAGGGTATCGTGTATCAGGCTCTGATTTAGTCGATAATGGTTTGACCAAACGATTGCGATCCATTGGCGCTGAGATCTATCTGGGACATGACGAAAAAAATATTAAAAACGCGGATGTCGTCGTACGCTCTTCGGCAGTAGATGAAAATAATATTGAAGTAGTGACTGCACGTCTGCATCATATCCCGCTTGTTCCTCGTGCCGAAATGCTAGGCGAGCTCATGCGTTTTCGTTATGGTATTGCTATCGCAGGTACACATGGAAAAACAACGACGACTAGTCTTGTCACTAGTATATTAACAGAAGAGGGTGTGGATCCCACGTTTGTCATTGGTGGACGTTTAAATAGTGCAGGCAGTAATGCGCGTTTAGGCGCAAGCCGTTATATTGTCGCGGAAGCGGACGAAAGCGACGCATCGTTTTTATATTTAAAACCTATGATTTCCATTGTGACGAATATCGATGCGGATCATATGGGAACCTATCATGGGAATTTTAATGAATTGCGCGAAGCATTCATTCAATTTTTACATCGCTTACCGTTTTATGGTTTAGCCGTCTTGTGTGTGGATGATCCGGAAGTTAGAAAAATTTTGCCAGAGGCTGCCCGTCCATTTTGTACCTATGGAATCGAAGAAGATGCGGATTTTCGGGCGACTTTGATTTTACAATCCGGTACAAAAATGCATTTTGTGGTAGAACGTCGAGGTCACAATAAACTCGAAATTACGTTAAATTTACCCGGAAAGCATAATGTATTAAATGCACTCGCTGCAATTGCGGTTGCAACCGAGCTTAAAGTATCAGATCAAGCCATTCAGCGCGCATTAGAAAACTTTTCTGGTATTGGACGACGTTTTCAAATTTATGGGGATTTTCCGTTAAAAAAAGGGGGTGCTGTTACTTTAATTGATGATTATGGTCATCATCCACGAGAAATTGCAGCAACCATTCAAGCCGCAAGACAGAGTTGGCCGAAAAGGCGTTTTGTGATGGTATATCAACCGCATCGTTATACAAGAACACGAGATTTGTTTGCGGATTTTTGTAAAGTGTTGTCCAATCCAGATATTTTAGTGTTGTTAGATGTGTATGCTGCGGGTGAACCCTATATTGAAGGCGCAGATGGCGCATCGCTTGCAAAAGCTATTGGCGAGCAGGGGCGAACACCTATCTTCGTGCAAAAACATGTGAATTTAGCGGATATTCTGCAAGATCAATTACGCGATGACGATGTTTTACTCATGCAAGGCGCGGGAAATATTGGCATGCTTGCATCAAGACTTGCAGCAACGGAGTTGCGTGAGTCGGTTGCATTATCTGGAAAAGAGACAGCTTGATTATACCAAATAGTCACCCCGCAGGCACGTCGTCCACAATTTTATTGAAATTTATCACGACGTGCCTGCGGGGTGACAATGGATAGATGCATTTTTATTAATAAACGTGTATTATTAGTTATGCTGCTTTTTGGGTGACATTAAGGATGATGATTAGCCAAGTTGCAAAGCGTTACAAAGCAATAAAATTTTCATGGAAGTTTTCGGCAAAAATACTGACGTTTGTCGCAGTTGTTTATTTTATTTCTTCTTACGTAATCAATCAAATTCACTTTGACCGCTGGTTTCTCATTCATGATGTACGGATTGCCGGGGTTTTACATACCGATCATTCAGAAGTTCAAGAACTTCTGCATCCATTGGTGAGCAAAGGATTTTTTGCAATTGATGTCCCACAAATTAAACAACGCCTTCTTCAATTGCCTTGGATTTCTGAGGTATCAGTGAAACGCGTATGGCCGGAGACGATTGATATTCAGGTTTATGAAAAAACTTCTCTTGCAACTTGGAATGATATAGGGCTCATTAGTACGACGGGGGAAATTTTTAATCCACCTAAGGAAAGTTATCCGCCGCACTTACCGCGATTTTTGGGACCTACGGGTTCGCAAATACAAATGTTAAATTACTTTGACATTATCAGTAGTATCATTGAACCGTTACAGTTTAAAATTGCAGAAATAGAATTTTCTGATGAACAAGGCTTTCGTATTGCTTTTGCGAATGGGATAAAATTGAATTTGGGATATAAAGATGTCTTGACTCGTTTAGGGCATTTTGTGAAAGTGTATCCAAAAATTATTGGAAACAGAGCATCTGAGGTAGAATATGTAGACTTACGTTATTCAAATGGGTTGGCGGTTCGCTGGAAAACTTAACATTTTTTTATTCAGTGGAAATACGAAGATGGCAAAGAAGCCAAATAAAGATTTAATGGTCGGCATCGATATTGGCACATCCAAAGTGGTCACTATTGTCGGTGAAGTGATGAGCGATGGAAAATTAAATATTATTGGTTTGGGCTCTCATCCTTCTCAAGGTTTGAAGCGAGGTGTCGTTGTCAATATTGAATCGACAGTGCAATCGATTCAACGCGCTGTTGAAGAAGCAGAGTTGATGGCAGGTTGTCAAATTTATTCGGCTTATACAGGTATTGCAGGCAGCCATATCCGAAGCATTAATTCACATGGTATTGTGGCCATTCGTGATCAAGAAGTGACACAAATGGATGTCGATCGTGTGATTGATGCTGCAAAAGCGGTTGCGATTCCTGCGGATCAAAAAATTCTTCATATTTTGCCGCAAGAATTTATCATTGATAATCAAGATTCAATACGTGAGCCCATCGGTATGTCAGGGGTACGTTTAGAAGCGAAAGTCCATATTGTGACGGGTGCTGTGAATGCTGCACAAAATATTGTGAAATGCTTAAAACGCTGTGGATTAACGGTAAGTGATATCGTGTTAGAACAATTTGCATCCAGTCAATCCATTTTATCCGATGATGAAAAAGAGTTGGGGGTGTGTTTAATTGATATTGGAGGTGGAACAACCGATATTGCGGTATTTACAGAAGGATTTATTCGACATACTGCAGCGATCCCTTTAGCGGGTGATCAAGTGACGAATGATTTGGCGATTGCATTAAGAACACCGGTACGTAATGCGGAAGAAATTAAGATTAAATACGCGTGTGCTTGCCAAGATTTTGCAGATGAAGATACGATGATTGATATTCCTGCAATGGGCGATCGCCCTGGACGGCAAGTGACAAAACGATTCATTGCTGAGGTGGTTGAAGCACGTTACGAAGAATTATTCACGTTGGCTGCAGCTGAGCTTCGCAGAAGTGGGTTCGCAGATTCTGTGGTTGCAGGGATTGTTTTAACAGGTGGCGCCTCCAAAGTAGAGGGGGCCGCAGAGCTTGCGGAACGCATATTTAAAATGCCCGTTCGTGTCGGTGCACCCCATCAGGTGACAGGGTTGATGAATGTGGTCAATAATCCGATTTATGCAACAGGGGTGGGTTTATTGATGTATGGGATGCGTTCTGCGCGTAATCAACGCGAAGGATTAAGTCAGCCGAGCATTAAAACTTTATGGAGTCGAATGAAGGATTGGTTTCAGGGTAGTCTTTAAAAGAATATTCATTTATTAGGAGTCACCGTATGTTTGAATTAGCAGAAACAAATCCGCAAAATGCAGTTATCAAAGTAGTGGGTGTGGGTGGCGGTGGTGGCAATGCAATTGAACACATGATGACAGGTACGATTGAGGGCGTCGAATTTATCTGCGCAAATACCGACGCACAAGCGTTAAAAAAATCTTCTGCGAATACGCTCATTCAACTCGGTGAAAGTATTACGCGAGGATTAGGCGCAGGGGCCAATCCTGAAATTGGAAGACGTTCCGCAGAAGAAGATCGTGAACGTATTAAAGCGGCATTAACCGGTGCCGATATGGTATTTATTACCGCGGGTATGGGCGGTGGTACAGGAACGGGTGCGGCTCCCATCTTTGCACAAGTAGCGAAAGAATTGGGTATATTAACGGTCGCTGTCACCACAAAACCTTTTACTTTTGAAGGTAGGGTGCGGATGCAAGTGGCAGAACAAGGTATTGCGGAATTGAGTCAGTCTGTTGACTCGCTTATTACGATTCCCAATAACAAATTATTAACTGTGTTAGGTAAAAATGTCACACTGGTCAATGCATTTAAAGCAGCGAATGATGTATTGCGTGGTGCAGTGCAGGGTATTGCAGAGTTGATTACGCGTCCGGGTTTAATCAATGTCGATTTTGCTGATGTTCGTACAGTCATGTCTGAAATGGGAATGGCGATGATGGGAACGGGTGTAGCATCTGGTGAAAATCGTTCACGATTAGCAGCGGAAGCAGCGATTTCAAGTCCATTACTGGAAGATGTGGATATGACGGGTGCACGAGGTGTGCTCGTGAATATCACTGCCGGACTAGACATGTCGATTGGTGAATTCGAAGAGGTCGGCGATGCCATCAAAAATATTATGTCAGAAAGTGCGACGGTTGTTGTGGGTACCGTGATTGATCCTGAATTACGAGACGAAGTACGTGTGACGGTCATTGTGACGGGATTGGGTCGAAAGCAAACGACTGCGACATCGCGTTTGCTTGAACCTGTTGCTAAGAAAGAGGAGGTGGTTATTGATTATCAATCATTGGAAAAACCACCATTGATGCGAAAAAGCGCGCAAACACAAAGTGCAACCGTCCCATCGTTGACAGGTGGACCATCTAAACAAGCGCCCTCTAATTTGTATCATGAGCTGGATTATTTAGACATTCCGGCGTTTTTGAGAAGAAAAGAAGAAGTGGTGGATTAGATCTTTATCGTCGTCCCATGTAAAAGCATCACGGGACGGCGATAATTTTCGCAAAAATTACTCAATAAGCGAATAATAGAATATAAAAAGAGCAGCTTCTTAGAGATATAATAATGATATAAGATGTCAGAAACGAGGGAGGTTTTATGAAAAAGCACGCCGTGAAAAAAAAGAAAACAAGTAAACCAACAAAAAAATCAACCACTAAAAAAAAGCCCGCAAAAGTCGCTAAATCGCCAAAAAAGCAACCCGTAAAAAAATCTCTATCAAAACCGAAAGTGCCAAAAAAAACCAAAAAAGCAAAAATCGATAATGGTATGACGCATTTCCAACAATGTTTGGTATTGGCAGCTTTCATTAATCAAGCAAGAATTCAAGAGCCATCATTTCAAATCTTGCCATTGCCTGAAATCCATTCTTCATTATTATCGTCTTTACGTGAATATCTTTCTCAATATATGTTTACTGCGGATGATATTTTGAAAGCAATTGATGCTATGCCAAAGTCTGAAGAATTTATTGAAGTTTTTCCTATTAAAAAAAATGCATTACCTAAACATCTTTTTTCAATCTCGGAAGAGGATCCTAAAACAATCACGAAACAGTTATTGGATTTAGCAGGACATGAAGCAAAAAAAACCATTTTTTTGATGGGAAAAAATCCGCACGATATTCGTGAAACCACACTGGAAAAATATGCTTTAAAAACGGGTCAAATTGAAGAAAACGCATTACAGCATGAAGCCATCACACTTAAGCATCCAGATGCCCTGCATCGGCAAATATTAGACAACATGAATGTTCGTCAGAATCAGCAATATTTTAATCCGCAAAATATATCGATGAAACATCGTCGGGGGAGAGGGTAATGTTCACCTCGTCGTCCCGTATAAAAAAAGCATTATGGGACGACGGTTAACACACCTTGCTCAAATTTATCCCATATTTTATAATCAGTTTCAAAATCAATGTAGGATAATTCGATGAAAAAAACCTTATTTCTTATTTTATTGTATCTGTTTACCCCCTTTGAAAAAGGGGGGCGACGAGCGTTGCGAGGCGGGGGGATTTTACAGCTTAAAAAATCTCCCCGCCATGCAAAAAGCGCATGGCGACCCCCTTTTTCAAAGGGGGTAAATAGTTACATTTTATTTTTTTTAGTCTCATTTTACACACCTTTCTCCTTTGCTCTCCTTCACATCGTCGCTGCTGAAAATGTTTACGGATCCGTGGTCGAACAATTGGGTGGATCGCATGTCGAAGTGACCCATATTTTAAATAATCCATCCTCCGATCCACATTTATTTAGCACTTCACCGAGTACCGCAAAAAGTATAAACGTTGCAGATATCATTGTTTATAATGGTGCAGATTATGATCCTTGGATGAATCCATTGCTTAAATCCAGTGATATCAAGCAAAAACAAATCATTAATGTTGCAGAACTTGTAAACGTTAAATCTGGAGAAAATCCACATATTTGGTATGATCCCAAAACGATGCCAAAATTTGCAGCAAAAATTGTGGGGGTGTTAAGTCAATTGGATCCCAACAATAAAACTTACTATCAAACGCAATTAAAAGCGTTTTTAAAAGAAGATCAGGCAATACAACAAGCCGTCACCCGTTTAAGAAAACGCTTTAAAAATATGCCTGTTATTGCGACAGAATCTGTGTTTAATTATATGATTGACGCGATAGGTCTTGATATGCAAGGTTTAGATTTTCAACAAAAAGTGATGAATGATATTCCGCCGACTATCTCAGAAATCAAAGATTTTGAGCAAGATCTTCGTACACACGCCGTGCATGTGATGATTTATAATGATCAAGTCATTAATCCTTTAACGACGAAAATGTTAACAATCGCAGAGGAAGAAAGAATTCCCGTGGTCGGTGTCAGTGAAATGATGCCTGCAAATACAAAGTATGTTTCATGGATATTAGGAGAGCTCGGCGCTCTTGAAAAAGCCTTGCAAGGAAAATTTGCAGAATGATTAATCCTCCTAGCGCGATAACGGCTCGACATCTCTCATTGGGATATCCACATCATCCTGTGCAGTCGGATATCAATCTTGACATTCATACCGGTGAATTTATTGCAATCTTAGGGCCGAATGGTTCTGGGAAAAGTACATTTTTGCGTGCGATCTTAGGCTTAATAAAACCATTATCAGGCGAATTATTGATATTGGGTCATAAAAGACAGTTAAGTAATAAACAAATTGGCTACATGCCGCAAATTCGAAGTATGCTTGCAATCATTAATCTAACGAGTTATGCCCTGCTGGATGCAGCC
>JABDEF010000001.1:0-559 GCA_013287235.1 Gammaproteobacteria bacterium | reverse complement strand
AAGAAATTATGCATGTTTTAGAGCTTGTCAAAGCATTGCCACTTGCCGATAGACCTATTCGGGAATTATCAGGCGGAGAAAGACAGCGGATTTATTTGGCACAAAGTTTATTACAAAATCCCGATATTTTACTTTTAGATGAGCCATTATCGAATTTAGATCCACAATATCAAGAAACATTTATTCATATTTTAACGGATATTCAAAAAAAATATGCGGTAACTATTTTGTTTACGGCGCATGATCCCAATCCTTTATTACATGTGATGAGTCGCGTATTATTTTTTGCGAAGGGTAAATCACTCATAGGATCTGTGAATGACATTATCACAAGCCAAACATTAAGTACGTTTTACGAAACACCTATCGAAGTTATCCATTATAAAGAACGGTTATTTGTATTGGGTGATGGACATAATATTTTAGGACAAGGAGCACATCATCATGATTAGTGCTTTTTTTTCCATGTTTGATTATGAATTTATGCGATATGCATTCATGGCAGGTACAATTGCGGCGATTATTTCAGGTGTTGTCGGCTATTTTGTCATTATTCGTA